>DATEME010000179.1:0-1175 GCA_035275865.1 Candidatus Acidiferrales bacterium
CTTGCTCTTTTCTCGAAGTTCTTCCAAACGCTTCGCCATTACAGTTCTCCCGCCCGCGTGACGAACTGCGTCTTGATCGGCAGCTTGTGCGCGGCGAGAGCCATCGCCTCAGTTGCCGACGCAAGATCCACGCCGGACATCTCAAACATCACGCGGCCCGGCTTCACCACGGCAACCCAGCGCTCCGGTGGCCCTTTCCCCTTGCCCATACGAGTCTCTGCCGGCTTCTTCGTGAACGGCTTGTCCGGAAAAATCCGGATCCACAGCTTGCCGCCGCGCTTGATAAAACGCGTGATCGCTACGCGAGCCGCCTCGATCTGCCGGTCCGTAATCCAGGCCGGTTCGAGCGCCTTTAGGCCGTAATCGCCAAACGCCAGCGAACCGCCGCGCCAAGCTTTCCCCGTTCGCCGCCCGCGCTGCTGCTTGCGGTACTTTACCTTTTTCGGCATCAACATAATCGTTCGCCTGTGCCCCTATAATTCTTTTGCTTCCGCGGGCGCAGCGGCATTCCTGCTGCGCTGTGGAACGCGCTCGCCCTGGAAAATCCAGCACTTCACGCCAATCAAACCGTACGTCGTCTTCGCTTCCGCCGTGCCGAAGTCGATGTCCGCGCGCAACGTCTGCAGCGGCAGCCGCCCCTGCAGATACCATTCCTTGCGCGCAATTTCCGCGCCGTTCAACCGGCCCGCCACGCGCACCTTGATGCCCTTGCAGCCGAACCGCAGCGCCGAATCCACCGCTTTCCGCATCGCGCGCCGGAACGCAACGCGCTTTTCGAGCTGCAGCGCGATCGATTCGGCCACCAGCGTTGCCGCCAGTTCCGGCCGGTGCACTTCCTGAATATCGATGTGAACTTCGCGCTTGGTGCGCTTCTGCACCTCGGCCTTGAGCTTGTCGATTTCGGAACCCTTCCGTCCAATGATGATCCCCGGACGCGCCGTGTAGATCCGCACGACCAGCTTGTTGGCCGCGCGCTCCACGTCGATACCGTCGATGCCGGCCGACTTCAGCCGGTCCTTGAGCTGCTTGCGGAGAACCACGTCCTCGTGGAGCAGATCGGCATAGTCACGCTTGGCAAACCAGCGCGAACGCCAGTTCTTCGTGTAGCCCAGCCGAAAACCATAGGGATGAGTTTTCTGTCCCAAACTTGCCTCCTACTTCTTCTTGTTCCGCTG
>DATEME010000180.1:0-8471 GCA_035275865.1 Candidatus Acidiferrales bacterium
CGCCGCCGACCTTGGCGTCAGTAAACGGAGCCGCGATAGAGCGTAGAAAGTCCCGCTCGACGCGCACGTCGCTATCGCTGACGAGAAGCAAGTCGTAACGGGCTTCACGGACCATGCGGCAGAGCTTGTTCACTTTGTCACTGGTGCCGATTGGTTCCGAACCTATCAAGAGGCGAATCGGGCGCTGTGGAAACGCGGCAATGATTTTTTCGATGACCGGTATTGCCGGGTCTGAATTGTCTGAGACACAAAAAAGAATTTCGAATGCGGGATAGTCCTGCGCACAAAAGCTGGCGAAATTTTCGTAGGTCTCGCGATCGAGGCCCCGAATCGGCTTGAGGATGCTGATGGGTGGCGTGAAATGCTCGCCGTTGGATGAAGCATGCGCGGCAGTCTTAAGCGGGCGGCGGAAGAATTTCGCAGCGGCGATACTGGCGATTATGTAGTAGACGTAGGGCGCGAGGGCAATCAGCAGGATCGTATCGCGAACCGCCGTCCACGGCGTCATCGGATTATCCCTTGCCGAGAACTACCAGGACCACGCCAACGCACACGATGAGCACGCCGATCCATCGCTGCATCGTAACGCGTTCTTTCAGGAAAAACTTGCCGCCGATGGCGCCAACGGCGTAGTTGAGAGCGGTGGCCGGAAAGACGAAGCTGGCGTTGGCCATCGAGAGCAGCCCGAGTAGAGCGAAGAATGCCGCCGCCATCATGCTGATGCCGATCCACATCCATGGAACTTTCATGGCGGCGACGACGTGGCGAGCGATGGCGTGTGGGCGGAAGTCGTGGACTTCGCCGATCGATTTGGTGGCGCGCGAAAGGCACATCTCACCCAGCGTCCCGACGACGACCACGATCAAGTAGAGAACGACAACGGTGATCATAGAAAATGGTCCTCGTGGGACCGGACATGCGTCTGTCCGACGATGAAGACACCCGAGCAGACGATGAACACGCCGGCCCAGCGCAGCGGCGTGACCGTCTCATGCAGGACATATCGCGCCAGAACAGCAACGATCAAGTACGAGAGAGACGCCGCGGGCTGGACGTAACTATAGTCGGCCCATGAGAGAACGACGAGAAAGGCAACGAAGTAGCCAAGGAGCAGGCCAATGCCGATCCAGATATCCCCGTCCGTGAAGGCCTGAACAAAGAAATGAAAGATGTTCGGCAAGGACCATCCCTGCCAGACGATCTGCTTCATGCCTTTGCTGACGAAAGTGTAGCCGACGGGGGAAGCGCAGATGATGATGATCATCATCACCAGCGTTTTGAGACGCCGGCCCGGCTTAGTGGTCATGCGCCGTGTGTTTCGCCGGCTGCGCGGGCCTCTGCGGTGGAATGCATCGCTGGAACAGAGACCATGGCCTTTTTCTGGACGCCCTCGCGGTCGCGGGCGACTTTGATGCGGTCAGCACGGAGGCGAAGGAAATCGACGGCTTCGTGATAAAGCCGCTTACGTTCATTGGAATCCCAGAGAACGTCACGAACGATACGCCAGACGACCTTTGGCCTGAAATAGTAGCTATCGTAGAAGCGGTTCACGGCCTCAACCATGTATTCCTTGGAAAGGCCGGGATACTCGAGGTGCGGCAACTGGTGGCCGCCGTCGTCCGTGATCGCTTCGCCGTGGAGGAAGCCTTCGCGGACACCCTGGTCGTACAGTTCGGTGCCGGGATAGGCATGCGCGAGCGAGACTTGGATCGTTTCGCAGTCGAGTTCCTTGGCGTAGTCGATTGTCTTCTCGATGGTTTCCTTTGTTTCGCCGGGCAGGCCGATGATGAAGTCGCCGTGAACGCGAATGCCGACCTTCTTGCAATTCTTCACGAAGTTGCGTCCCATGTCGACGGTGGCGCCCTTCTTGATCGACTTCAGGATCTGCGGGTCGGATGATTCAAAGCCGACAATCATTAAGCGGCATCCGGCATCGGCCATCGCGCTGAGAGTGTCGTAATCGCCGTGGCAGCGCGCAGTGCAGGACCACTGGAAGCCGACAGGCTGAAATTCCTTGCAGAGCGCCAAAACGCGATCTTTGCGAATATTGAAGGTATCGTCGTCGAAGAAAAACTCCTTCGCCTGCGGGAACATCTTGTGCGCCTGCTTAAACTCCCGCGCGACATTCTCGACCGAGCGCGTGCGCCATGCGTGGCCCGAAAGCGTCTGCGGCCAAAGGCAGAACGTGCAAAGCGCCGGACACCCGCGCGATGTGTAAAAGGAAACAAAAGGGTTCAGCAGGAACGGCACGTTGTAATTCTCGATCGTTAAGTCCTTTTTATACGTGTCCGTAGCAAACGGAAGCGCGTCGAGCTCGGCAGTCTGGAGGAGCGGGCGCGATTCGTTGTGAACGACCTGGCCGTCTTTCACGTAGCTGGCGTTGCGAATCTCCGAGAGTGGCTTGCCTTCGGCGTATTCAACCACCGCGTGATCAAACTCGCCGCGAACGACGAAATCAATATCGGGACTGGCGAGAAGACTTTCCGCAGGTTTGATCTGCACGTGCGGGCCTACGAAAGCAATTTTCAGGTCCGGCTTGCGCTCTTTCATGGCACGGGCCATGCGAAGGTCACTATAGAAGCCTACAGTTGAGGTAAACAGAACAATGAATTCATAATCCGCCGCAGTCTCAATCACTTGGGCGGGCTTAATGTGGTGCGGGGGCGCGTCCAAAAGACGGCTACCCGGAAGCATTCCAGCCGCATAGGCCAGCCACACGGGATACCAGTACGACTCGATTTCGCGAGTCGCGGGCCAGCGCGATGAGGCGCCTCCGTCGAATTTTTCAAAGCTCGGTGGATTCAACAAGAGCGTCTTCATCACAGACGGCATTTAACGCGTCCCCCCTCAGGATTCGGACAGTGACGGTAACGTTTTGATTGTACTTGAAACCCGTATGCGCCCAAAGCCAAGCTTTCATGTAATTTACGGAAACACCTTGGCCAGTTGGCCAGTGGCCTGAAGAAGCGAGATTTGCGCCTTTTGTTGGGCGAAATTGGCGTCGAGAAATTCCACAAACTTTTCGCTTTCATCGAGTTGCGCCTGTTCGACATCCCCCAAGGTCGCCTGGCCCTGCTGGAGCTTCGATTGCTGGAGTTCAAGCGTCTGCTGGGCCAGCTTCAGAGCCCAATTGGCAACGTCGCGGCTGGCTTCGATCTCGCGCAGATTCTGCTGCTGCTGCTCGACGCCGCTGCGGACCTGCTGGCGCTTGGTCGCGAGAGTCGCTTCGGATGCTGCGAGTTCGCTCTTGGCAAACGCGACGTTTGCCGAAGTTTTTGCGGCGAAAATCGGAATCGTAATCTGAATACCTGCGTTGAGATTATTCCGCTGGAAATGCGCGTAATACTGATCGTAATTGTTGTACTTGCTTAGGATGCTGTACTGGCCGACGAGAGCAATCGTGGGGAAATAGCTGAGCTTTGCGCCGCGAAGCAGGTCCTGCTTGGCTACACGGTCGTGCTCGGCCTCGGCGATTGTCTTGCTATTCTGCATCGCCAAGCTTACGACTTCGTTATCAGACTGCTGAGCGAGGTCAGCGGCAAACGAGGTCTGGTCCTGCTGCTGAACTTCAAGCGGGGCGGTGTCCGGCAGGCCTGTCAAATCACGGATTTCGCGGCTCAGCACGTCATCGCGGCCCTGCAGCCTGATCATGCGTTCGTGTACCTGTGCCAGTGCGAGCTGCGCTCGAGTGGCCTCAATCGGAAGCTCCTGATTCGCGGCGATGCGCTGGTTGGTAATGTCGATCACCTTTTCGGCGCTTGCCTCTTCCGTGCCCAGCAACTGGAGCGAATGGCGAACCTCCGCTAGCTCGAGATAGGCAGTAGCCGTCCGAGCGACGACGTCGCTCTGCGTGCGTTCGATTTCGAGCAGCAAACTCTTGGCGCGCTCTTCGGCAGCGTGTTGTTGCGCTCTCGTTTCAGGATCGAAAATGCTCTGGCTGTAATCGAGTTGAAAGACGGATGGAGCGGCGCCGTTTCCCAGCGACGGGAAACCGTACGTGTAGGCGTAGCCGGCGCCTGTGTAGATATTGGGATGAAAGGCGGCACGATCGACGTCCGCCTCGCGCAACGCGACGTTGTATTGCATGCGAGCGAGCTTCAGATCGGCGCTGCTTTGCTCGGCAAGCGTTACGGCCTGATTGAGCGAAAGGAGGGCGCCGGAGTCCGAGGCAGGCCGCGGTTGCTGTGGCTGCGTTTGCTGCGCGCGCAAAACGGGAGAACCAGCCGCTAAGGCGAGAGCGGCGAGAAATCCTGCGGCCCGGCAGGACCGTCGCAGATTCCACGCGTGGAGCATCATTGTGCCTTTTCCAATTTATTCAGCCGGGCGCGAGCATCTTTGCGCTCCGGATCCAATTGCAGAGCCGCGCGATATTGCTCCGCGGCTACGCCGGGTTTACCCATGGTTTCGTAAAGCCTGCCGAGCCAAAAACGGGCCGCGGCGTGCGCGGGCCAACTGCTGCGGTCCGGCGTGCTGGCGACGTAGGACTTCAGGTACCTTTCCGCGCTCGCCGTATCTCTTCCGTTGAGCACGCCAACAACGCCACGGTAGAAGTCCAGCCGCGCGTCGTTGGCAGCCACCGCCGTCGCAGCGTTGACCGCCGCAACCACGCTCTCGGGCTCGTTTTGATTGATGAAGAAGTTTGCGGCTTGGAAATACGGGTCAATGTTCGTCGATTTCGACTCGAGCACCGCATGGTATTCAGCGGCGGCCTGGGCAGGCTTTTTGAGCGCTTCATTGTAATAAATAGCTCGCGCGACGTGACCCTCCACTGGATCAATTGCGGCGATTGCGTCCACCTGCGCCAGCGCCTCATCTTTGCTGCCGCCCACGATCCACGGCGCGCTAATGCAGTATTCCTCAAGGTCTCGACGGGCGTCTATATTGGAAGGATCGAGGCGAACAGCCGCCTGAAATTCCCCTTTCACTTTCTTCGCGACGAAAAAGCTGTGCTCGCGATCGGCTTTGCCGCCATAGGCGCGACCGAGCCAATCATGGTAGTCCGAGCTTTTGGGAGCGAGAACGACGGCCTTTTGCAAAGCGGAAATTGCGTTGTCGTAATCGTGGAGCTCATAAAACCCGCGCCCCATCCAATAATATGCCGCGGCATCCGAAGGATTCTGCGAGAGAGCGGATTGCAGAGTGGAAATCGCGCCGCGATAGTCGCCGGAATTGACCTTACGCTCGCCGTCGGTGGCGGCGGCTGAATCCGCCGCGACCACTGCTTGCGCCGCAAGCGAAAAGCCAAGGAGAACCGCAATCGCCAAAACCATTGCCCGTAATTCCCGCGCCATCCTCAACTATCCCCCGCGGCACGAACGTTCATACCATCGTGCAGAGTGCGGTCTTGCGGCACGGCGACGCGATCGCCGTCCGAAAGGCCGGAGAGCACTTCGTAACTAGAGGCATTCGAGACGCCCAGAACGACATTGCGACGCCTGACGACTCCATCGTTGAACACATAGACGTAACGCTGCCCATTATCGTCGCGAACAGCACCGCGCGGCACGACAAGCGCGTTTTTGCTCTCGCGAACGAGAATCTTCACGTCCACATTGGTGTTGGGAAGCAACTCGAGTTTGCTGTTGTCCACCGAGCAGAGCAATTCCGCCACGCTGCGCATTCCGTACGGCACCACTTCCTTAGGCACCTGCTCCGTCTGGCCTGTCCACATGCGGCCCGGAAGCGCGTCCCAGCTGACCTGCACGGTCTGGCCGGGCGCGAGCATTCCCATGTCGGGCTCATCTACATAGACAAGAACGCGGACTCTCTTCAAATCCGCCATATCCGCCAACTCGTCGCCTACTTTTACGTAATCTCCCGTGTGTACCGGTAGCGAGTAGAGCGTCCCGTCAAGCGGGGACGTCACTGTCGCGGACCTTAGCTTGTCTTCCAGCGAACCGATCGCTTCCTGGTCCTGGCTAACGCGCAACTCGGCTTGTTGGGCATCGGTCGACGCATTTTCTTTCATCGCCGCCTGACGAGCGTCAAGAGATTGGAGCCGCGCCTGCGCTTTCGCCAGGTCCGTTGCGTTCTTTGAGACCTGGTCTTTCGTCGCGGCCTGGCTCGCGAGCAACGCTTCCAGGGATTTTTGCGAGCGTTCGAGGCTGGCGACGTCGGCCTTCGCCTGTGCAAGCTCGCTCTGCAATTGCGCAACGTCCGCGGGAGCGCCGCCGGCTTTCGCATTACGCAGGCTCGCCTGGGTCGTGATTAGATCGGCGCGCGTCTGCGCAATTTGTGACTTTATGTCGGATGCGTCCAGGGTGACGATCAGCTCGCCTCGGTGCACAGGCTGGCCCGCAACAGCGGCAACTTTCGATACGAACGTGGGAAACTGCGCGCGCGCAATAAATGGCGCGATCGGTTCGATTTTGCCGTTGCTGGAGATGGTCTGGCTTACATTCGCGCGGCTCAGCTGAACAATAGGCACGGCAGGAGGAGGACGCCGCACGGCGATCAGCACCAGTACGATGACAATCGCCGCCGCGACCGCCGCTATGATCGATTTTTGCTTTTTAGTCGTCGCCGCCATCCCAACTGGCGCGCCGCCTTGCACGCGCTAAACCGCGCCGAATCACAAAATTGTAGCAGACCGTCAACACGCGCGCCGCTTGAAAGACGCCAAAAATCCTAAAATTTTCCTATAGTTCTGATGCCTATATTTCTGAAGATGCTTCCCAGGGTTCCCAAGATGCACAACTCTTTTGGCGCTGCGGCGCGTTCGCACGCGAGTTTCCACTGCAATATGACGTCTGCCCCGCCCTATGAAAATCTACAACGAACAGATCGCCCTGCAATCGCAAAAACAGCGGGAGGTCTTCAACATCACAACACAGGTGAAAGCGGCCACCGAAAAGAGCGGGCTCCGCGAGGGGACTGTTCTTGTCTCGTCACAGCATTCGAATACCGCCGTTATCGCGAATGAGGACGAACCATGTCCGCTGGACGATCTTTTTGAGTGGCTCGGGGAAGTCTCGCCTCTGCGCGACAACTATCGGCACCAGGGGCGATTTGAGAGCGCCGCGCACGTCCATTTTCAGAGCTTGCTGCTGAGCCATCAGGCGATCGTATCGTTTACGGCGGGCCGGCTTGATCTCGGGCCGAAACAGGGTGTTTTTCGTCGAACTCGACGGGCTCCGGCCGAGGCGCATCGTGATGAAGATCATCGGCGAGTAGAGTGCCGCTCCGCCCGCGCGATTGAAGTGCTAAAATTCCACCACACATGGCTCCCGAACCGCTTATCCGCCTTCACGAACTCAGCAAGCATTTCCGCAGCTTCCACCGGCGCGAAGGGCTCTGGGGCTCGATCCAGAACTTATTCGTTCGCGACTACCGGACCGTCGCGGCTGTGGACCGCGTCAGCTTCACGATCGATCGCGGCGAAATGGTCGGCTATATCGGCCCGAACGGCGCCGGAAAATCCACCACGATCAAGATGATCTCCGGCATCCTCGTGCCCACGAGCGGCGAGATCCGCGTGAACGGCTTTGTCCCCCATCGGCAGCGGCGGCAATATGTGAAGACCATTGGCGTCGTTTTCGGGCAGCGCACGCAGCTCTGGTGGGATATCGCAGTGATCGAATCGTTCAAATTATTGCGGCGGATTTACGATGTGCCGCAGCGGCAATTCGAAGAGCGTATGGAACGCTTCAACGACTTGCTCTCGATCAACGACTACTTGCACACGCCGGTGCGCAAGCTTTCGCTCGGCGAACGCATGCGTTGCGACCTGGCCGCGGCGATGCTGCACAATCCCCCGCTGCTCTTTTTGGATGAGCCGACCATTGGGCTTGACGTAGTCGCGAAGGATCATATCCGCAAGCTGCTGCGCGCAATCAACCGCGAATTCAATACCACCGTCCTGCTCACCACACACGATCTGGACGATATCGAAGAGCTTTGCCGGCGCATCATGATCATCGACCATGGCCGTGTGCTATACGACGGCTTGCTCGAGGATTTGAAACACCGGCTGCTCCGCACCAAGCAGGTAAAATTCATTTTGAAGGACGGTGCGCACGCGCCGCGAATCGCCGCATTTGTGCGCGATGGTTGCGAAATTGAGCGCGTGGACGAACTAACGCATCGGATTCGATTTGATCGCACACAGATTGTCACGGCGGACTTGATTCGGCAAATTCTGGCGGCCGTGGAGGTTCGCGACTTGTTGATCGAGGACGAACCAATCGAGGAGATCGTGAAGCGAATTTACGCCGGCCAAGCCTCTCTTGAAATTCCCGTTTAGCGCTGCTGCGTATCGATCATTGAACACCAACGAGTCATGGCCTCAACGCGGGGCGACTTGACGCGAGTTCCATTCGGCACTACCTTTCCTGTGTTGTGGCTGCGATCACGCTCAAAGTCAACGGCGCCACTCACGCGGTCGATCTCGACCCGACGACTCCCTTGCTCTATGCCCTGAGCGACGACCTGAACCTCCGCGGTCCGAAATTCGGCTGCGGCCTCGGCCAATG
>DATEME010000181.1:0-13237 GCA_035275865.1 Candidatus Acidiferrales bacterium
GTATCCGACCTCCTCGATTTCCAGCCCGAGGTCCTTGGCGTAGGTCTTGAGCACCTGGCGATATTCGGGATGGACGGATCGGGCAATGATGACGCCGCGGCGTCCCGTGAGGCGCGTCGCCATCAGGATCGCTTCGGTCAAGGCGGTCGAGCCGTCATACATCGAGGCGTTGGCGACTTCCTGCCCGGTCAACTGGCACATTAGCGTCTGAAACTCGAAGATCCATGTGAGCGTGCCCTGCGAAATCTCGGCCTGATACGGCGTATAAGCCGTGAGAAATTCGCCGCGCTGCACGAGCGCGTCTGTTACGACGGAGCGAAGATGCTGATAGACGCCCGCGCCAAGAAATGAAGTGTGGCCGTGCGAATTCTCCGCGGCGCGCGCGCGAAAGTATTCGATGATCTCCGCCTCAGAAAGAGGACCGGGAAGCGGAAGCGGCTTCTTCAGCCGGAACTGCTCAGGAATCGAGCGGAAAAGCTCGTCAATCGTTTCGACGCCTGCTCCGCGAAGCATTTCTTGCCGTTCTGAAGGGCTTTTGGGGAGATAACGCATCAGGAGGCGTGTTCCTTATCTTTTTCCGCGACGTAGGCCTGATAGGCGACGGCGTCCATTAGCCCGCTAAGCTCTTTCGGATCGTCCAGCCGCACTTTGATCAGCCATGCCGCACCATGCGGATCGGAATTGATCTTTTCGGGCGAGTCGGCGAGCGTGGCATTGATTTCGGTCACCTCGCCCGAGACCGGGCTGTAGATTTCGCTCACCGCTTTTACCGATTCGACGGTGCCGAACGTTGCGCCCGCCTTCAATTTCGCGCCGACCTTCGGCAGCTCGACGAAGACGACATCTCCAAGCTGATTCTGCGCGTAGTCGGTAATGCCAATTGTTCCGCCGCTGCCGTCCGCCTTGATCCACTCGTGGTCTTTCGTGTAGCGATAGTCACTGGGATACATAATCTCTCCAAACTGATTTGCAAGTCCCTACAAGGCTTCTTCGAACGGCAACGCGAAACTCCAGATACTGATTAAAGCAAGAGCGCCCGCCCAAAAGGCGGCCGCTACATAATCAAATGCAAAGGCGACGGCAAGATGCGCTACGACATGAAGGCAACCGTCGCCAACAGCGCCCTAGCTGCGGCGCTTGTAAAAAGGCAGCGGCACAATGCGAGCCGGCGCAAGCGATCCGCGAATCTCAATTTCGATCGATCTGCCCAGCTCGGACGAATTTGCGGGCACGTACGCCATGCCGATATTTTTTTTCAAAAAAGGCGCGGGACCGCCGCTCGTCACGCGGCCAGTTTCCTCGCCATCGACCATCACGCGATAGCCATCACGGCCGATGCGTTTGTCCTGCATTTCGAATCCGACGAGCTTGCGGCGAATCCCCGCCTTTTGTTGCCCGCTGATCTGCTCGTTACCGAGAAACGGGCCTTTGCCGAGCTTGCAGATCCAGGCCAGGCCGGCCTCGAGCGGCGTGGTCGTTTCATCGATTTCATGGCCGTAGAGAGCCATACCTGCTTCCAGCCGCAACGTGTTACGCGCGCCGAGCCCGCAGGGAATCAAGCCGAACGATTCGCCCGCGGCCAAAATCTCCCTCCACAATTTTTCGGAGTGCGCCGGGTCAAAGTAAATCTCGAAGCCGTCTTCTCCAGTGTAACCCGTTCGTGCAATCAGGCAATCGACGCCGGAGACCTTGCCGAAAGAAAAGTGATAGTAACGGATGGGGGCGATCGGCACCGAGACGAGCGGCTGAAGAGTTTCAAGCGCGCGCGGACCTTGAATCGCGAGCTGCGAGTAACGCGGGCCCGCATTCTCGACATCCGCGCCATAGCGATTGTGTTCGACGATATGTTCGAAATCGCGGTCCTGATTCGACGCGTTTACACAGAGAAAATAGTGGTCGTCTGAAATCTTATGAACGAGGAGATCGTCGACAAACGTGCCACGGCCGGTCATCAAACCGGAATAATGCGCCTGGCCGATGGCGAGTTTCGAGGCGTCGTTGCACGAAACCCACTGCACCAGGTCGAGCGCCTCGCGGCCGCGAATCTCGATCTCGCCCATGTGGCTCACGTCGAAGATTCCTGCGCGGGTTCGTACGGCTTCGTGCTCGGAGAGGATCCCGCTGTATTCAAGCGGCATGTCCCAACCGCCGAAATCAACCATCTTCGCACCCATGCGCCGGTGCACATGGTTCAAAGCTGTCTTCCGGAGACTGGCGGTAGCCGTTGTCGTCACAGAGCGGTTCTCACGGTGCGGAAAATCGAACGTAGCATGCGGGTTTCGAGAGTGTCAAGGAAGCCAAGCGGTACCGAAGGTCCATTGCTACGATTCGGCACGCCGGCCTATGTTACCCGCAGGTCACCGAGGTAAGCATCGCTTGTAGAACGAGCGTAAGTGGAATAGCATGTAGCCGGAACTAGGCGCATCACGGGGGATAGTCGTGGTGGCAACAGTTTGCTCGCAGTGCGACAAGACCGAATCGCAGTGCACCTGCTCGAAATATTGCTGTTTTTGCCAGTCGCAGGAACACATCCGGCTCTGCATAGACGGCCTTTATTACTGTCCCGAATGCCGTGAAGCGGTAGATGTGCGCTTGGCGGAGTCCGATGCACACTAAAGGTGCTCGCGTGGAATGCACGCTGCGCAACGACCCGCGGTTGATCGCGGGCGTCGGGGCCGTGGTTTCACACGCGGCCGGGCGTGCCGGACTTGTCGAGTGGGATCAAAACGAATTCGCAAATCTCACCGAACAAGCCTGCCGGGAAACTCTTACGACGTTGAATCGCGTCGAGAAGGGGGACCACGTCGTACAGCTTGCCGTGGCGGATTATCCCGGACGTGTGGAAGTGACGATCGAGCCCGCCGCTGAACGAGGCACGCATGGCCTTCACGGAAGCGCGACGATTCATGCCGTCGAGGGCGTGTGTCACAGCTTGCAGCGCAAAGGAGTGGATCGCGTGCTCTGCGAGAATCTGCCGCGATCGTTTCGCATGAAGCTGATCAAGTATTGCGCCGGTCCCAAGAGTGCCACGGGCGACTAATCCTCCTACAATTCAACTCTAAGCCGGCCCGTTTTTTCCGATTGCTACATCGACGTGGCCAGAGCCTTCGAACGAATCAACGAAAGCAGCTGATCCTGGCTCACGGGTGCGTCTACCTTGAGGCGGTCACCACTGGGCGAGACCGTTACGTGATCGAGCGCGCCCGCCAAATCAGGCTGCGATTTCGATTCCTGATAACGCCGCATCATGATGCCGGCTTGGAGGGCGGCGGCGAGCAATTGGCTATCATTCGGTGAACCGCAAACAGCCTGGAATTGCGCGTCGAGGCCGCTGTCCGCCTGAACGCTGATCGTCATCGCTTGCATGCGTTTGATGATCGCGGTCGCTTGCGGGAACTGGCTGGCTTCTGGCACAAGCTGCTGCATAGCAATGTGCGTGTAATCCTGATCGAGCACGGCCCAAACCATGCCGCTGCCGTTTGCTTCGTTTACGAGCGGAGAAAGCTTGTCATTGAGATTCAGATTCTCCGCGACACCCGTGCGGACATCCAGGAGCTTTTCGAGAGCACTGCGCTGTCCGAAAGCGGCTGTATTGGAATCAATGAAAGTGAAAAAAATGTCCCCGGCGCCCGCGCCGCTGCCGAAAGCGTAGAGATGAAAGCCGGCGTACTCGGTTACAGGGAGCTTTTCGGCTTTTAGATGGTCCTCCGTCGTACTGGGATCAAAGCTGCCCAGCGCCACGCCGACGATGGTTTCGGAACTGTTCTTGGAAGCTGCGATCGCAGCCCAGGCAAGCTCGTCGACTTGCGAATTGGGATCGATGCCGGCGGTGGTGAGGAACTGTTCGAATTTGCGGAAGTTGCCGGGGAGCAGTTGTTCGCGCAACTGCGGGAACCATGGAAGCTGCCTTGCGGACTTCAAGTCAGCGTAAGCGAATTCTCCGATGTCTTTGGGGAACATGCTTACGACAGAGTTGTCGAGCGTTCCCGCGAAGGTTGCTTGAGGCAGGAAAGCCGATGCCCCGATGAGCATTGCGGCGCCCAGCAGTGCCGCCACGAGTCGAAACTTACGAATGGACTGTTTCACAATTTCCCCCAGTTCTACTGTTTCGTTCCGCGAAAAATTTACCGGCTTTCGTCACAATGCTTCGTTTCGTGCCCAAGCCGAACCCGCGAGTGGGGCCGGGTTCATTTCTGAAATGGCCCAAGGCTAGTTGGTTCGAGAGGATGGCAACCTGTCGGCGCCTCAGACATTATAGGAAGGCTTGATACAGCCTTCAGTTGCCCGAACCAACAGGAGATTTCCATCGCAGCAAGTGCTACTCCGAGCGGGGTTCCGGCCGCGCGCTCTCCATATCCACCATTTTGCTGTTCGTCAGTCTATTTTCCGCCGATTGCAGACGATTTTCAAACACCTGTGTAGCGGAAAAGTTCTCAAGATGAAGGGACGAAATGGCGTCGGCGTCAAGGGCGCGCCGAGGGACCAAGCCGACAATTTCACTTCCCGCGATCGCAGCTCCGTGGCGAGCAGCTTCGCTCGCGACAGCATCGAACGCTTTACGAAGTGGCGTCCGCTCGAAATCCGTCAGGTTCATCGAGACCTGAGCCAAACCGCGCGACCGCAAATGGACGCCAATCGCCTTGACGTAAGGCAGGCCTCCGCTCGAATAACGGACGGCCTTTGCGACGCGCTTTGCGATCTCTACGTCCGGCGTATCCAGGTTTATGTTGAAGGCGATCAGGAATTTTCGCGCGCCTACGGCGATCGCTCCGGCCGAAGGATGTAAACGTGGCTCGCCTACATCCGGCGCGCGCTCGGGATCGCGCAATATCGCTTCGCGCAAACCTTCGAAGCGGCCTCTTCGCACGGTTGCAAGGTCTTTGCGTTCCGGTCGCAATGCGGCGGCTTCATAGAAATAGACGGGCAGCCGGTGCCGCTGCCAAATCTCACGGCCGGTACGGTGCGCCAGCGATGCGCATTCTTCGAGTGTGATACCGCGTACGGGAACAAACGGCAGGACGTCTGTCGCTCCGATTCTCGGATGCTCGCCCGCATGCTTTCGCAGATCGATTAGCTCGGCGGCTTTGCCTACCGCGCGCACAGATGCTTCAAGCGCAAGCTCGGGTTCGCCGGCCAACGTGATCACACTGCGGTTGTGGTCCGGATCGCTGGTGCGGTCCAGCAGCAAGACGCCCGGAACGCTCTCTATGGCGCGAACGATCGCGTCAATCTTCGCTGAATCGCGCCCCTCAGAAAAATTCGGCACGCATTCGACAACTTGCTTCATCTTCAGCCGCGTCCGAAAAGACTGAACATCAGCAGACCTAAAACGATCAGCGTGAAAATCACGTATTTCCAGTCGCGTTCGTAAAGAAACGCAAAAACGGAGAATACGACTCGCGCAACGGGAGTCGCTATCAAAAGAAGCAGGCCAAGCTGGATCAATCCGCGCCCGGTTAATTCAGTGGCGCCGTGAAATATTCCGGAAACCGTGCGGTACTGCAGCGGCTCGCCCTGGAACGTCCGATAATTCACCGGCGCGGGATGCCTAACCAGATAAACGATGCCACCCAGCAAAACGAGAGAGGCGGCGATAATCACGCCAGTGCGCAGCAAAAGTCCCATGATGTCGTCGATGCGCTTATCTGTTCGCTCCAGATCGATGCTCATTAAGCGTTCCTTACGTTATATCCGTCCGGTGAAGCCGCTGTAGATCATCTCAATCGCGAGAGCCGCGATCACGACGGCAAAAACGAACCTCAGCACGCCGACGTGCATTCGCGACAAGACACGTGCGCCGGCAAACGATCCCGCCAGCACGCCAAGCATCACGGGCATCGCGAGACCGGGATCGATATAGCCGCGACTGAGATAAATGCCCGCGCCCGCCGCCGCCGTGACGCCGATCATGAAATTCGAGGTCGTCGTTGAGACCTTGAAGGGCAGTTTCATCGCCTTATCCATGGCGAGCACCTTCACTGCGCCCGATCCAATTCCCAGCAGCCCCGAAAGCACGCCAGCCACAAACATGATTCCGAATCCGGTCGGTACGCTGCGGACGTGATATTTTTCCAGGCGATCGCCTTCAGGAAATGTGCTGTCCATCCTCAGCCATGTCGCGATTTTATCGGGGGGTACGTCCTGAGACGCTTCGGGCAGTGGGCGCATCGATGTGTATGCAGAATAGATCAGCACTACGCCGAAAATGATCGAGATCACGGACGCGTGCAGGTACAACACGAGAGCGGCGCCAACCAGCGCGCCCGTCGTGGTTGCCATTTCCAGAAACATGCCGACGCGGACGTTCGAATAGCCCTCGCGCACGTAGGCGGCCGCAGCGCCGCTCGATGTGGCGATTACGGAGACGAGCGCCGCCCCAATTGCATAGTGAATATCGACGTGGAAGATCAATGTGAGCAGCGGCACGACGACAACTCCGCCGCCTAAACCAACCAGCGAGCCCCAAAATCCACCCAGGAGCGATCCAACCCAAATCAGCAGCGTGAACGTAACGGAGTTCAATCGCGCTCCTTCCTGTTTACAGTTGCCGGACTTTGCGATTCCAGTTTCCACAAAATCTGCCGCAGCATGCCGAGCGCCAGGCGAACGTCACCGGGAGAAAGCCCGAGCCGCCGGATCGTGCGACGCATTTTCTCCGCGGTGGAGACGGTCGTAGGCGGCTTCATATAATCGGCTTTACGCAAGACTTCGATGAGCAGGGTGCCGATTCGTTCGGCGTCGCCTGCAGTAGCGAATTCTTCCTTTTGCTTAGGAGCGATAATCTTGGCATCGCGCGCGAGTTCGTAAAGGCAAACCGCTACGGCTTGGCCCAAATTCATCGAACGGTGCTCTTCGCGAGTCGGGATTTGCATGAGCCAATGGCAGTGGCTCAGGTCTTCGTTCGAGAGACCTCGTTTTTCAGATCCGAAAAGCAGCGCGACGCCGCCCGACCGCAGGCGCTGCTTGATCAGCCGCGCGCCTTGCTCCAGGCGCCGAATCGGTTGGTGCAATTCGCGGCGGCTCGCCGCCGTCGTCCCCACGACCAGCGTGCAATCGGCAACGGCATCGGCAACCGAATCGAATTGCTGAGCATTGGCAAGCAGCGGCGCCGCGCCTACGGCTGAACGCGCCTCCCGGTAAGAGGGCTCATAGGGGCTTACAACGCGCAGATGGAGAAATCCGAAATTGCTCATGGCGCGCGCGGCCGCGCCAATATTCAGCGAGTTGCGTGTGGCAACGAGGACAACTCGCAGGCGGTCGAAGTCGGCGCGCATTTTGGCGAGGTCTTAATTCTACAGTGGTTCGGGCGAGCAGGGAATTGACTCGGTTGCGTTTTCGCGCATTGTTCGCGCTTCGTAACGCATGTAACATGGCGGCAATGCCGTTCTCCGATCTCGCGCTTTCAAAACGTCTCGAGCGCGCCGAAGGTTATGCTTGCGTCCAGTTTGCCGACGCGCGTCGCCGCCTGCACCCGGAAAGCGGCGCTGAGTGGATACGCACCGCAGGCGCGGACGTCGTTTTCGATGGCAGGGAATCGCCCGTCACACAAACATTCGGCTTGGGCCTCTTCGAAGATCTGACTCCCGCCGCACTCGATACAATTGAGCGGTTTTTTCTCGAACGCGGCGCGCCCGTGCATCACGAAGTAAGCCCGTTTGCAGGCATTGCTACGCACAACCTGCTTTGCGCACGAAATTATCGCTTGTGCGAGATCGGCAACGTACTCTGCCGTCCTATCGTGCACGAGCAAGCCGAGATTCCGAGCGAGATCAAAGTTCGAGTCGTTACTCCGGTGGACGCGCAGGTTTGGGCAAAGACGAATGCGCGCGGTTGGGCGCAAGAACATCCGGAATACGAGCCTTTTTTCCTGGAATTGGGAGCGATAATCTGCGAACGGCAGGGAAGTCCTGCATTTCTTGCCGAGATCGATGGCGAACCTGCCGCCGCCGGGTCGCTTTCGATTCACGAAGGCGTGGCGCTCTTCGGCGGCGCGGCCACGATTCCCGAATTTCGACGGCGCGGGCTGCAAACGGCACTGCTTCACGCGCGCCTGCAATACGCGTTCGAACGCGGCTGCGATCTCGCCATGATCGTCGCTGAGCCGGGCAGTGAATCGCAACGTAACGCCGAGCGCCGGGGATTCCGGGTAGCGTACACGCGTCTCAAGTGGAAGCTTGAGCGGTAGCGCGAATCGGGTTATGGAAGACTCCTGGCGTTCAGAACGCTCTCGATACGCGTGTCCATTTCGCTGGTCCCATCGGCCACGATCGCTTGTGCCGTCACCCGCGCACGGCCCCGCTCATCACGGTGAATCGACGCCCACGTGGCGCCGCCGGCCAGTTTAAGGAGGGCAGCCAATTCGTTACCGGACGGCGGAGTGGATTCGCGAGTTTTTGGAGATTCGCTTCCTCTATTCATGTAGGTCAGGGCCTGCCGCACGATTACGACAGGCGCTTTTACCTCACGCCTCGCGACGAGACGATTGACCGCGACGCCGAATCGGCCGCGCTGCTCAGCGCTGAGCAAACACGCTCGGGCCGGCAAGCCCCGATGCCTGACGCGCCTTTTCAGCGTCCGAATCCAACGGCCGAGTGGCTGGTCATCCGCGAAAAACTCGAGCAGCAGCCCGTCGATGCGTTGAATGTCGGAGGCTTCGCCGGAAAGTGCCACCCAATGGATCGAGTCGGAAGCGTTTTCCGCAACAAACGGCTTGAGAACAGTCGAACCCAGCGCTTGCAGGGCACATGTTCCGTCCTGCAATCGTTTTAGCGCTTCAACGTCTTGGCTTGCTGCAATATCCGCTAGCAGGTCGGGCACGACGCCGCGGCTAGCCATCTCCGAGATCACGTTGGCCGGATTCCCTATCAAGCCGACCGAGGCGGCTTCGTGCTTGCGCACTGAGTTCTTCAGAATACGGAGGGCCTCATCGAGGTCGTTGACCATCACGTCGCAAAAGCCTGTCTTGACAGAGCGCTTGATACGCTCGGAATGCGGATCGATGCCGAGAAACGCCGCGCCGTTCATCGTTGTGGCCAGAGGCAAAGCGGCGCGCGGCCCGCTCATGCCTGCGCCGGCGATCAGTTTTCCGCCCAAGTCGCCGCCAAAATATTTTTCTCCTGCCGCAGCGAAAAATTCATGCGCCTCGGGCAAGAATTCTTGTGGTCCGATGTATGCCCAATTCGCCGCTGGATCCGAATCTAAGATCAGTGCGCGAGGCGAATCCTGGCTTGTGTGGATCACGCCGGTCATCTTGCCTTGCTGCGCCAGCAAAGTCGCATCGCCGGATAGGCTACGCAGAGAATCGGCTAACGCGCGGAACGCGGTCCAGTCCGCAGCGACAACGCCCAGTTCACTCGACGCGAGCAATGACTCCGTATGCTCGGCAACATCAGGATCGACGCCGTTCATCAACATCCGGAGTGCCGCTTCCTGCTGCCAACCCCTGCACGAGATTGCAGTGCCACGAGGGGCGCGAACGGGCGTGTAGCCGGCGTTGGAATCGCCGGCGTCAGGTTCCTTGGAATTCTGCATTCGAACATCTTAGGGACGCAGCCGCAGCGGAGCAAGCGGTCAGGATCGCAGCGAAAGAGACAGGCGGCGCCAAAACTGACGCCGCCTCCGAAGGAAATGCGAAGTCTTACTTCATTGGGCCGACGGGAATCATCGCGTGTTCATAAGGCGTGCCCGCCCACATCATGTATGGTTTCGTGGGGTCGGGATCCTGCGCTTCCGTGTATCCTAGAGTTTTCGCGGCGGTGCCCGTAATCATGATGTGCGGTCCCGTAACGAGCCAATGATTTGTGGCAGTCTTTGCGGTCGCGTAAGGGTCGGTATTGCTCGCACCCTTGTCACCGTGCAGCATGTACGACATTCCGACCTTGTCGGTCGGCTTGGTATGCATCAGCATGGCGTGAAAAAACTCCATACTGTTGGCGTCGTTGCACATCCTATCCGTTCCCATCACCATGCATGTGAAGCCATTCTTTCCGGCGCGAAGCGTCTGCATACTCCCTTTTTCGTCCATTCGAACGACCGCAGCTTCTCTTGCGATACCCGCAGGCGCTGCTGACAGTGCCTGCGCAATATATTCGGAATCCGACGAGTTTTTCTGTTGAGCCAGTGCCATTCCCATAGTTGCGAGGACTAAAGCCGACGCAGCAAACAGCAAAGTGCGAGAGCGCATATCTCCTCCTCGATTTTGTCACCAGGGTTAAAGTCCGGGGTGCAAGTGGCTGCATTGTACATCCGAGAGCCGTTCGCGCAAAGCGCATGACCAGTGCACCCTAAGCACGGCCGCATTGCGAGCTACGCACGCTTACGTTACAGTGGCGTGCATGGCGGCAGGTGCGGACGCAGGCGCGAAATATCCTCCACTCACAAAATGCTTTCTCGACGCGGTCGATAAATTTGCTAACCCACGCGCGCAGATGTACCGAGTGCCGGGCGAGGGCGGCGCCGGCGCATGGCATGCAATTGCGGCGCATGAAATGCTTCGCCGAGTGGCCGGCCTTTCGAAGAGCCTTTTGGCTTTAGGCACTCAACAGGGAGACCGAGTCGCGCTTTTCGCGCCAAATTGCCCCGAGTGGCACATCGCCGATTTCGCGATTCAGGGCGCAGGGGGAATTGTCGTCCCGATCTATTTCAACGAATCGCCCGACCGCGCGGCGTACATTCTCAATGACTCGGGCGCGCGCATCGTATTCACCTTTGGCGAGGCGCAAGCGCACAAGATGGACGAACTGCGTTCCCGCGCCGCATCCGTGGAGCACGTGATTTCTGTCGCGCCGCCAAGAGACCTTCGCGGACCGGTTTACGACTACGATTCGCTGATCGCGTCGGCTGGTGATACTGAAATCGCCGAATATCGCGAGCGCGCGGTGAAAATCACGCCCGACCAGCTCGCAACGATCATCTATACGTCTGGCACAACCGGCGAGCCAAAAGGCGTGATGCTCACGCATTCGAATCTCGGCTCCAATGCCATCGATTCTTTCTCCGCGCAGGAATTTTTCCCTGACGACATCGCGCTTTCGTTGCTTCCGCTTGCGCACGTCTACGAGCGCGTGAACGACTATGGCCTTTTATTCCATGGCGTGGCGCTTGCGTATGTGGAACATCTGGATGCCGTGGCCCAGGCGCTGCTGGAAGTTCGCCCAACGATTGCGGCGGCCGTCCCGCGGTTTTACGAGAAGATTTATGCGGGGATCATTGAAAAGGGGCATCGCGAGACCGGCTGGAAACGCAAAGTGTTCGATTGGGCGCTTCGCGTCGCCCGCAAATCCGTGCCCTGGCGCGCGCACGGCGGGCACGTTAGTACCGGGCTTTACGTGCAATGGCTAATCGCGAATGCGATGGTCTATAAGAGGGTTCGAGAGGGAATTGGGGGGCGCATCCGCTTCTTTATTTCCGGAGGCGCGCCGATCAGCGCCGAGCTCGTTGAATTTTTCTGGTCGATCGGCATTCCGATTTATCAGGGCTACGGTCTTACGGAAACATCGCCAGTTGTCGCCGTCAATACGATGAAAGCGAATAAGGTTGGCACCGTCGGGCGGCCAATTCCGCACGTGGACGTGAAAATAGCGGCTGACGGAGAGATTCTCGTGAAGGGCCTTTGCGTGATGGCAGGCTATTACCGTAAACCGGACGCCACGCGCGAAGTGCTCACGCCGGATGGCTGGTTTTCCACCGGGGACATCGGCAAGCTCGACGACGACGGCTATCTCGTCATCACCGATCGCAAAAAGGAGCTGCTGAAGACGGCCGGCGGCAAGTTCATCGCTCCTGCACCGATCGAAAATACGCTGAAAACGTCACCGTATATTCTCAACGCGATTGTCGTCGGCGATCGCCGGAAGTTTGCGGCTGTGCTGATCGTGCCCAATGCGGAAGCCGTTGCAGCAGCCGCGCAAAAGGCGGGGCGCGCAAACTTTTCGCGTGACCAAATTACATCTGACCCCTGGGTTCGCGGACTGATAGAAAACGAGGTCGAGCGCCTGATGGCGTCCTTCGCACAGTACGAAAAACCCAAACGGTTTGCGTTGATTGACAAAGATTTTACGTATGCCGCCGGTGAACTGACCTATACGCTGAAGCTCAAACGCCGCGTGATCGAAGAGGAATACAAGGGGGTAATCGCCGGCCTCTATGCCGACGTGGAGGAGCCCCGCCCTCTGCCGCAGGCATGATCCGGAGTACAATAGTTCGAAGAAATTCGGAGAAAATCCATGAAGGACCAGCTTGTTATTGCAGGGCGTGCGTTCAATTCCCGCCTTATCGTCGGCACAGGAAAATATCGCAGCTTTCAGGAGATGGCGCGTGCGCATGCGGCTTCGGGCGCGGATATCGTTACCGTCGCCGTGCGCCGCGTGAACATCACGGATCGGTCCAAGGAATCGCTGCTGGACTATATTGATCGCGAAAAGATCTTCATTTTGCCGAATACGGCTGGGTGCTACTCGGCGGACGAGGCGGTTCGCACCGCGCGGCTCGGGCGCGAAGTCGGTTTGTCCGATTGGGTGAAGCTTGAAGTTATCGGTGACGAGCAAACGCTCTTTCCCGATACCGAACAACTGATCAGCGCGACGAAAACGCTCGTCAAAGAAGGATTCACGGTGCTGCCGTACACGAGCGATGACCTGATCGTCGCGCGCAAGCTAGTCGATGCAGGTGCGGCAGCCGTCATGCCGCTCGGAGCGCCAATCGGCTCCGGGATGGGCATCCAAAACGTTGCCAGCCTGCGCATCTTGCGCGAGCGCATCACCGAAATCCCGCTGATCGTCGATGCGGGCGTGGGCACGGCTTCCGATGCGGCAATCGCGATGGAATTAGGCGCCGATGGGGTGCTCATGAATACGGCCATTGCGGGAGCCCAAGACGCCGTGCTGATGGCCGAAGCGATGCGCGCGGCCGTTGAAGCCGGCCGCAAGGCGTTCCTAGCCGGCAGGATCGAAAAGAAGCTCTACGCCACCGCTTCGAGCCCGCTTTCCGGAGTGGTTCGCTAGGGTACTGTCCGCGCGCAACTATCTGGACAGCTGCGTTTTTTCATCGAAACAACACGTGCCAGAGAATATCGACGGACGCGTGTATCATCACGCCTGGGACAAGCGATTTTGTCTTCATCCACGCGCGGCCATAGAAAAATCCCGCAATGGAGGCGAGCAGCACATATTTCCAGTTTGGAAATGGCGGATGCAAAATATGCGAGAGACCGAAAATGATGGATGCGACGATCAAGCCG
>DATEME010000182.1:0-6300 GCA_035275865.1 Candidatus Acidiferrales bacterium
GGCAAGATTGTCGGGTGCGGGTTGGCGGCGATGGGATCGGGCATGGACTGGATCCGCAGCGCACGAGTTGGGTTCGGCATGATGTCGCGCGGAGAAGTCGGACTGATCGTCACCGCGATGGGAGCGAGCTCTGGAATTTTCAATCGCGCGGAAGTTGCAGTCATGGTCACAGTCGTTCTAATTACGACTCTGCTTACTCCCATCGCGCTGCGCTGGACGTTTGCGATGAAATCGGCGCAAGACGAGGACGAATCGTTAGCCGCCGACGAGATGAATGTCACATCCATCAGTGAACACGCTGCGTTCCCTGGGGAAGCTCCTTCCGCTGCCCGTGATCTGCGTCGCGACGACGCGAGCTTTCGTCTTGGCACACCGGCTACGGCTCCGACCTTTCTCCATACAGAATGCGCTCCGCGTTCGCGTGAGCATTAGCCGCGGCAAGCATACGCCCTGCGGTCTGAGCGCTTGCCGAAGAGTCAAAAACCCATCTGGTGATATGCGGCTGCCGCTTACGAAAGGCGCAAGGCCGCGGTTGGAACAAGTAGGGCAATCGGGAAGTCCTCAAAGACATCGCCGATGCACAAGCGGGAGTCTTTCGCTGAAATGGTTCGAGGCTCTCTGCCCGCTAAGATGTTCACCCAACTCTTAGGCGCATCGTCCGGAGCGTTAAGGAAACTCTGCCGCCAGAAGTCGACGCGTTCGGGGCCAATCACAGGTGCTCCAACGGACGCGACACAACGAGGCGCGATAGCGATGGCCCAATCACGATCGTGCGTCCTCGCGAATGCGACTATGCGCTTGTGGTGCTTCCCTGAGGGATTTAATGGCCGGTAATCTCCGTCGAGAAAAAGAGCCGCATTTTCCCGCCGTGATGCGAGAGCTCGACTGAGCACGTATAATTTCACGCGAGAATCACACCAGCTTGCGAGCAGCTCTTGCGCGCGACGATCCGAGTCTGAGTCCGGCGAAAGGTGCAGTGACCCGAATAACGAAATGCGTCTTGCAAAATCCACGGGGGCGCGATTATCCGGATCGACGAGTCGAAAATCCCACAACTCCGAACCCTGATAAATATCAGTCACACCGGGGCAGGCCGTTTTCAGCAACACTTGCGCAAGCCCGTTGAGCATTCCATATAGAGCTGTGCGCTTCTGAAACTCTTGGAAATCGAAACAAAATTGGGAGTTTCGCTCGCAGTCCAGAACCCCGGCAATAAAATCCCGCACTGCGCTTTCGTGGGCTTCGTTCGGTTGCGACCACCGAGTATGGACTTTCGCTTCGCGCACAGCCTTGAGCAGATAATCCTGAACGCGCTTTACAAGGTCGGGCCATTCACGTCGATTAAGAGGCCAGGCAGCTATGAGCGTCTGGTAAAAAAGATATTCCTCGTTGTGGTCGGGCACGTAATCGCCGCTAATTTTGGTCGCATATTTGCGGTTCATGTCCGACCATCGTTGCAGGCCGAGCTCCCATTCTTCGGGAATCTCGGAAAGCACGGCAATGCGCGCACGCGCATCTTCCGACCTCTTCGTGTCATGTGTGGTTGTGGCGTTCATGCTATAACGCCACTTCTCACGGCGCTCGGAAATATACGCGTGAAATGCGGGTGCACTTTCATCAAAACCGCGAGGGGCTCCGCCAACCTCATTCAGCGACGCCAAAGGAAAATAGACATAAAGCGCGGTGTCCTCAAAACCTTTTGCCATGATGGAGCCCGTAAATTGTTGCCATCGGCCGACAAACGCAAAGCGATTTTCCCTCTGATCGGCGCGGATGTGAGGCGGAGCCTTCAGAAGCAGCACGTCCGCGACAAAATCGAAGCATTCCGCGGGCAACACTGGACGGCGTTCGCGGGCGCCGCGGATCGCGCATCCAAGAATCGCCTGCGTGTTTTCCGGCTCCTCAAGAGACTGAACATACGTTCGATAAATGGGAAGGCAGGCGGTCGTCTCAATCAGGGCCTCAGTTAGCTCAGCTGCACGCAGCTCGCGGGCGTAACGATCATCGGACGCGAGCTCTGTCAACTCCCGTCCCAACGTCCGCATTTCAACGGCGAGGAGCGTGCTCATGACGAGTTTTTTCTTTTGATAGAGCAGCTCATCAAAATCCATGCGGCCATTGATCCAACGCGAATAGACGTCCAAGACAGCGTCGCCTCGTTCGCCATCAACAAGGAGCCGATTCGCATAGTTCAAATAGTCGTAGCCGGTCGTGCCTTCGACGGGCCAATCGGAAGGGAGGCGCTCGTCGCGTGCAAGAATTTTTTCGACGACAACGTAGGCGTTGCCGTCATCGGACGTATCCACCGAAAGACGGTCGCGCAGACGAGCCAGATAGCCGCGTGGATCACGCAATCCGTCGATGTGGTCTATTCGGAATCCGGAAATGCCGCGCTTTGCGCCCGCGCGAATGATTCCTTCGTGAGTCGCATCGAACACCGCCGGGTCTTCGACGCGCACGCCGACCAAATCGGTGATCGAAAAGAAGCGGCGGTAATTGATACTGTCACTCGCCGTCTGCCAGAATGCCAGGCGATAATGCTGCGCCGAAAGGATGCGCTCGAGGGCGCAGAAACTCTGCGGGTCTCCTTGCGTTCCATGGAGCCCATCAAGAGTACGATCGAGAAAGGCAGCCATTTCCGGAGAAGCGCCGATTAATTGACGCAAGCGTTCGCGCAGATGTTCGGCCTTGGTGCGGCGTTCAGTGGCGGCCTGAGCGCTCACGCTGCGGTCGGATGCGATTGATTCGGCTGCAGCGACAATCCCGTGCCATTCCTGTTCGGCGGACGAACCTGTCTCAACTGCAAGATTGAGATCCTGCTCGCGATAACGAAGGACTGGAGCGTACGAAGTGGGCGCGATGGGAAAGGCTTGCTCCTGATACCGCAAAAACAGCCTGCCGTCTTCGTATGTGATGCGAAGTTCGCCGCTGTCGAGAACTTCGCCGAAGGGCCTGGCCAAGAAGGGAAGAAGCAATTTGTTTTCCAGGCTACGCGAAGGCGTGCGCCAGTTGATATCGAAGTAAGAGGCGAATGATGAATCGGGACCAAACTCGAGAACGTCCATCCACCAGCGATTTTCGCTGCTGGCCGCCATGTGATTTGGCACGATATCGAGTAACAAACGCATGTTGCGTTCCTCGAGAGCGGCCTGCAGCTCGGCGAAGCCCTGCTCCCCTCCAAGATCGGGATCGATTCTTGTGGGATCCGTTACATCGTAGCCATGACCGCTGCCGCGCCGGCTCGTGAAGACAGGCGACGCGTAAATATGCGATATGCCAAGTTCCCGCAGGTAATCCAGGATGGCGATGGCATCACGAAAGCGAAAGTCTGTATTGAATTGCAGCCTGTAGGTGGCGAGCGGGACGTTGCGGTTCATGAATCGTTGCCGCCACTAATTCGGAGTTGCTCCCTCACGGCAGTTGCTTCGCGATACCACTCTTGTTTATCCGAACCGCTCAACGGCAAAGCGCCATTTCCATTGGGATGTCCATTGACGCGCGATAACGGGGCGAAGCACAGATTTTGTACTTCCCAAAGCGTTACGGGCCGGGGCAGAGCCGCCGCGATATCCAACATGGCATGCAGGCGCTTGAGAGTATTGAGATCGTGAGGCTTTTGCGCCAGCAGAGCGGCCTGCTCTTCCAATCGTTTGCGCATTGCGTATTCGATTGTCGTGTCGTCCAACGAGATGCGGTTCGCTGCCGCCTCACGCACGAGCGCCTGAACTGAGGCGTAATCGATCTCCGGGCGCTCCAGTGCGTGCTGCAATTCAGAATTCAATGCAATCGTAGCGGCAGAACTGAGAGCGGGCGGCACGGGAACACCAAGCCCCGTGAGGAAACGCATCAAGGTGGCTTGATTCTCGTAGACATTCCTGAAAGAAGCGCCGATCGAATTCATCGTGTCCTTCAGGATCAGGCTCACGATGCGCCTCTGTTCGTCCCGGAAGAGTGAACTCAGAGAGAACCTCGATTTGCTGAATTCCTCGTCTAAAATGCGAATCACCTCAGTCATGTCCGCGCGAGCGAAAGCGGAACCGAGATTCTCACGCAATTGATGGAAGACGTTTTCTTCCTGCGATTCGCGAACACCACCGGCAATATGATGATCTCCAAGATGGAGGACGCCAAAACTCAGTGTTGTTTCGTCTCTCGTGATGTCGGACCGTACGTGAACGCGGCCGAGCCCGAGTCTCACGCGGCCTTCGGTCTCGATATTGTGCTCAATGCCGTCGACGCCGTAGCAGTAAATCTTTGTATGATCGCCGTAGTTTTCGAATAGTGAACTCACCGCGTAGTGACCGACGACCTTATCCATTGTGACTTCGGCGGGTATGACCCACTTCTTGTAAATTTGTTCGCCATCCCCGTGCTCGGGAAGGTTGCTTTTTGCATTACGCAATTTTTCGCAGAAGTGTGCTTCGATGTCGTCGCTTTGCATCACTTCGCTCGCCAATTGGATTGCCCTGCCGGCATACTGAATTACCTGCACAGTTTCGATCCCGGAGAGATCATCGAAAAACCAGCCGCAACTCGTGTACATCAACATTGCGTTGCGCTGCATTTCCAGTAGCTTCAGAGCCCTTACTCTTGAGGGTTGATCGAGTTCCCGAACCGCATGCCGTGCAAAGAAGCGACTCACGGAGTCGTCGGACCGGTCGAGTATGACGTCTATATAGTCGTTGCGCGCCGCCCATGGTTCTTTCAGCAGAGTCTTCGCCTGCTCCTCAAAGCGCGGTGCCAAGGCGTCACGCAACCAATCGAGGGACTCACGTAAAGGGGCGCGCCATTCCTGATTCCATCCTGCGCGGCCACCGGAATTACAGCCGCAGTTTGATCTCCAGCGCTCCACGCCATGGACGCAGCTCCAGGATGTGTTTTCGACAATCTCGGCCAAAGTATCCGGCGGATGCATCTCCAGAAATTGGCCGTAATTGATTAGTCTGGCCTGGTCTCCGGTCTCAATGCTGTGCAGAGCATAGCTCAACGCCATCTCGCCATAATGATGATGGTGGCCGTAACTCTCCCCGTCCGTCGCAATGTGACAAAGCTGCGGCCAGGTGCGGTCGTCCGAAAATCCGCTGAGCAGGCGGTCAGCAAATCGTCTCCCATCGTCAAGCAGCCCTTCGAATGCGACGGCCTGCGAAATCGGGCCATCATAAAAGCACACGTTGATCGAGTTCTTGGAAGGTAGCCTCACCTGGTAGGCGCGGCTGGGATCAATTCGGTCGCCGGTCACGTCTTTCCAGCTTCGACTGTTCAACTGACGCACTCGTTTTGCTTGGCGCGGAGCGAGAATCGTAAAGCGAATGCCTTGGGTTGCGAGCACCTCAAGCGTTGGGGTGTCGACGGCGGTCTCGGGCAGCCACATCCCTTCCGGCTGTCTTCCGAAACGGTGAACGAAATCGCGTATGCCCCAGATTACCTGCGTTTCTTTATCGCGTGGATGCGCGAGGGGCAGAATCATGTGGTTATACACTTGCGCGATGGCAGAGCCGTGGCCTCCGAAACGCTCCTGGCTCATCTTGTCCGCCTGTACAATTGCGCTCAGCACGTGCGGAGCTTTCTGCTCCATCCACAGCAGCAGCGTCGGACCGAAGTTGAAGCTGATCTGCGCGTAGTTATTCACCAACTGCACGATTCGCTGCCGATCATCCAACAACCGCGCAATGGCATTGGGCGCGTAGCATTCCGCAGTGATGCGCTCGTTCCAATCGTGGTACGGATATGCCGAGTCCTGAAGTTCGATCGCTTCGAGCGATGGATTCTCCCGAGGCGGCTGATAGAAGTGGCCGTGGACGCAAACGTACCTCATGGTCTCTCTCCTGAACGTATCGGTTCAAAAACCGCAAAGCTTCGACGCTGCATAGTAAATGCGCCGCTAATTGGCTGCACTTTGCTGCAGGATGCTGACGCCGCTATAGCGCCTTCGGAAGAAGGCAGCAGGCGGCGAAACGATCCAACCGGAAGCACAGGGTGCGCGAGATTGTCTGCAAAATTAAAATAAGCAATTAGCGGTGCTCCGTCCCGGCGGTAGTCTAACGTCAGCGTTTTCGCTGCTTTGTCACACCGAATTTCCGGCCTCTTACCGCAGATGGCAAAGGCTTTGCGAACAGCGATGAGGGATTTATAGAGGTTCCAAAGCGCGCGGTGCGGCTTCGTATCGCGAACGGTGAAATCCAAGACGCACCTTTTGAAGGTTCGTTCATCCTGCGGATCCGGAAGATCTCCCTGCCAGCCAAATGACGCAAATTCTTCACGCCGGCCGTTTCGGACGGCCTCAATCAAGGGGGCATCGGA
>DATEME010000183.1:0-8347 GCA_035275865.1 Candidatus Acidiferrales bacterium
GTAAACAGGAAGTGTCATTCGCGGCGTGCAGTTGCCGCGGCGAGCGAAGGAGGACGACATGCTTCGTTGGGCGCTGGCGTTTTTCGTGATCGCAGTGATCGCCGCAATCTTCGGCTTTGCAGGAATTGCCGTGGCGGCGGCAGGCATCGCGAAGCTTCTGTTCTTCGTATTTCTGGCTCTGTTCTTGCTCACTCTGTTGGGCGGTCTCGTCAGACGAGCCTGAGGACGTTCGTACGAAAGATACCCGGCCGCAAGCGCGGCCGGGGCTTTCTGGAGGTGGCAAATGTTCAAGAGAGCGTTGGGGCTGCTCGCATGTTCGACGCTGCTGGCCGGCACGATAACAGCAGTGAAGGCAGCCGACACAGAAGACAAGGCGAAAATTAATGATCGCCTGCAGGACTCCGCAAGTGTAATGAAAGAAATTCTTCATATGCCGGACGGCATTCCGGGCGATCTGCTTGACAAGGCACGCTGCGTAATCGTTCTGCCGAATGTCGTCAAAGGAGCTTTTGTCGTGGGCGCCAGCTATGGCCGAGGCGCCATGGTGTGCCGAACGGGCGCGGACTTTAACGGAAAATGGGGCGCACCTGCAATGTACCAGCTCGAAGAAGGAAGTGTGGGTTTTCAGATCGGTGGCCAGGCTACCGATTTCGTGCTGCTCGTGATGAACGACCACGGTATGCGTAGTCTGCTGGAGAGCAAAGTGAAACTTGGCGGCGACGTCAGCGTTGCAGCAGGCCCTACAGGCCGCAATGCTGAAGCAGCAACCGATGCGCAGTTGAATGCCGAAATCCTAACGTACTCCCGCGCCCGCGGCCTTTTCGCAGGCGTATCACTCAGTGGCGCTTCCCTACGCCCGGACAATGAAGCCAATGCAACGTTGTACGGTAGCGGCGCAACTGCTCACAGTATCGTCACGGGAACTCCTTCGCAGATACCGAGTTCCGCGCAGCAGCTCGACACCACCCTTGATCAGGCCTCCCCTCACCTAAAGTCCGCGTAGTCCTCCTTCCAGCGCGAGGAGGGTGTAGCTTCACACCCTCTTCGCGCTCTCCTTCCTTTTCAAAGTTCTCAATGATTTCGCGTTGAGTGTTCGCAAGCGAGCTTACACAATTGCCGGATTGTGAGCTTCGCACCGCACGCCTAACGTAAGTTTAGTCGCAAAGCAGACTCAGCCGGCTGACAGTCTAACCAGAAAGGACTTCGTCATGGCAGAGCAACAGAATCGCTGCGTATGTGGCAAGAATTTCAATTCACAGAGTGAGTTGCGGGAACACGAGCGTCATTGCAAGGACGCTCAGCAGAGGCAGCAGCGGTAGGAGTCAAGATCGGACCCGGCGCGCTGTGCCTGCAGAGACGCGCCGGGTTCCGGTCGGAAGTTTGCTTGATGCAGTCTCTACTGCTTCGCTCCCACTGCTACAAGAACAACCCCGCCAATCAATGCCAAGCCTCCTAGTATTGGAGGTAGTGGCACGGTGTGACTTTCCGTTTTTGTTGCATGGATCGGACCGATGTCCGCCACTCTCTTTTGCGTGTGATATGTGAAACCTTGGTAGGACGGCGACACAATCCCAATCACAATCAAAACGATTCCCGCCACGAGCGCGGTCTTCATATGAAACCTCCCTATTCTTGAACAACTATCACGGAAGCACAAAAAAGGGCAACGCCGCTCGTGCGACGCTGCCCCGTCTCGTCCGATAACTAGTGGCTGACGCGTTTTTCGTTTCTCATTCTTTCGGCGGCTGCCATATGCGCTGCATCCTCGTCGCGCATGGCCTCGACGAAAGCGTCTGCCTGCTCTTGAGCAGCCTCCTTGGCAATGCCGTAACGCTCCTGAATTCTGCCCACGAGCTGGTCACGGTTTCCGGCGATCACATCCAGATCGTCGTCAGTCAGCTTGCCCCACTTTTCGCGGAATTTGCCCTTTGACTGTTTCCATTTGCCTTGCAGTTGATCCCAATTCATATTCCCTCCTACAAACTTGCCGCTCTCACGATCAGATCATTTCGTGCGCGCATAGCGAATACTCTGACACACTGAGATCGCCCTTTCCTTACCCCTAAGTAAAAGCCTTACAGCTCAATTTGACGGCCGGATTCAGTAGAGAGGAACGTTCGATGGGGCAGGAGATTCAGCGTTTTTCTGACGAAGATCGAAAACCGTGCACGTCGCCTGTCGTTCTCCCGATTGACCGAGAACTCGGCTTAGGTATTCAACAGCAGCGTCGTGCTCCGCAAAATCGAACACAACGAAGGCGCCTAGATTTACACTGCGAATCGCTTCCGGCATGCTGGCACGAACCGTTGAGGTATCGAAAGGAGCTGGCTTCCCTTCTTGAACCGAACGCAGCGATCGCAGAATTGGAACGCGCCAGAATTCATCCCAGATCAAATCCGGTCCGTAGGAGACGTAGCCGTCTGCGAGAGCGTAGCCGCCGCCATCCCCGATTTGCATCCACATTGCGCGTACCGGGAACGGCCATTCAAGTTCCGGCACTGTCACAACCGTTGAGCCGGTTACGTCAGCCGGCATCTTGCAGCCATCGGTCGCAGTCGCGAAACCCGAATAGCTCTGACTTGCCTCGGATGTCGCCATGGGAAACGGCACCGTAATCAGATCCAGCAGTAACAAAACGCAAAGACCGGCGACGAGCGCACTCTGCGCCATCGCAGAGGGGATTCTGTTAAGCAGGTGCGCCAATCCCATCGCCGCCAGACACGCGAAACAGAGCACTGCGACGACATAAAAGCGCGCCGGCGAGGAGACATAACGACCAAACGGCGAGTAGTAGAACAACAAAGCCGGTCCGGGCACGCGAGTTTCGCTGCCCCAGATGCGAAGATGCGGGCCCAGCGAAAGCGCCCAGAAGATCACTGCGGCAATCGATAATCGGATCGTCCAGCGTCGATCCCGAAGACGCGAAGTCCACAATCCAATTCCAGCCAGAATCAAAATCGCGGGCCCCAAGTAAACGATGCCCTCATATCCAGCGGAGAAGAGGCCCATGTTCCAATGCCGCGCTGTCGACCCGAATAGAACGTGCTTCCAGCTTGGGACGAACAAGCCGAGCAAATCAGCGGAATGCGTCTCGATCATTTCGAATCCCCGTGCTCGCGGCCGTTCGCCGGAAACGTCCCACATCGAGAGAAAGAGCGGCAGAAAGAGAATTACGAACGTACTCGCCCCAGCGGCCAGCGGTTTCCAGACATTCTTCGCCAACGGCCGGCCTTCGATTGCCAGATCGACGCCGAGAATTACAATACTCAACAAGATGCAAAAGACTGTGTAGTTGTAATGTGCAAGCGCCGTAACGAATAGCGAGACGCCCGGCGCAATTCCATCCCTCCACGCCCCGTCCGCGCGCCGCAAAACGGTATCCAGTGCCAGAAAGTAAAGCGGAATCGGAAACGCGGTCGCAAGGCTCAAATGCCCCAGCGCCTCGCCCATCATCCACGGGCTGAAACCAAAGCAAATTCCACCGATCCCGGCGGCGACTGTGTTTCCGCAGATTCGCAAACACAGCAAGTACGCAAAAAAAGCGGCCAATGCCAACTGCAATATCAGCGACACGTTGTAAGCAATGATTGGCCCGGCGGTGAGGCTGAATGGAAGCGCAAGCACGGATGCAAGCGGGTCCAGTGTGCTCCACGCCAAATTAACGCGATTGGGATAGAAGATCAGGTCTGTAAAATAGGGGTTATGCCCATGGCTTACAGCACGCGCGAAATGCCACAAAAACCACGCGTGCTGAAAACTGTCGCCCGGATAGCCCAGAAGCGCGCGGCCAACGTGAAGGGATCCCGGCAGAAGGAAAATCATTGCAAGTAGCACGTAGAGCAGCAGGACCGGCATGTCCCGCACCGCGACAAATGTCTTGGATCGTTCTTCACCTTCTCTCTTGTTCAGATTCGCCGCCTCCCGCGCGCCCATCGCCATACCTTATCATGACGCCCGAACCTTCCCGGCGAACGGGAAAAGCAAGCCTGTCGCGAGCGAGTGCGTTAGAATATGGCCGAAAGGAGCAACTCACTCAGCATGGCCACATCGGGCAACTCATTCTCCACACGTGCGACCCTACGCGCGGGCAGCGATTCATATGAAATTTTTCGTCTGGACGCGCTCGAACGGGCTGGCGCGGGGCAAGTTTCTCGTCTTCCTTTTTCCCTGAAAGTGCTGCTGGAAAATTTGCTGCGCCATGAAGACGGCCGCTTCGTCCATGCCGGGGATATTCGTGCGCTGGCCGCCTGGCAGCCATCTGCGAGTGGCGGCAACGAGAAGGAAATCTCGTTTTTGCCCGCGCGCGTCTTGCTCCAGGATTTCACAGGCGTGCCGGCGGTTGTCGACTTAGCCGCGATGCGGGAGGCCATGCGTAACTTGGGTGGCGATCCGAAGAAGATCAATCCGCTCTTTCCGGCCGAACTGGTGATCGACCACTCGGTGCAGGTCGATCTCTTCGGCGGCAAAGACTCCTTTGCGCTCAACGCCGATTTCGAGATGAAGCGCAATATCGAGCGCTACGCCTTCTTGCGTTGGGGACAAAAAGCGTTCCAGAATTTCAAAGTCGTTCCGCCGGACACAGGTATCTGCCATCAAGTCAATCTTGAATATCTCTCACGCGTCATCTTTCGTGCGGAGAAAGATGGCAAATGGTTCGCCTTCCCGGATTCTCTCGTCGGAACCGACTCGCATACGACAATGGTTAACGGCCTCGGCGTCTTCGGCTGGGGTGTAGGCGGAATTGAAGCGGAGGCCGCGATGCTCGGCCAGCCGCTCTCGATGCTGATCCCGCCCGTTGTGGGATTCAAGCTGCATGGACGTCTCGTAGAAGGCGCTACGGCCACCGACCTCGTTCTTACGGTGACGCAGATGCTCCGTAAAAAGGGCGTCGTCGGCAAATTCGTCGAATTCTATGGGACCGGGCTTTCCAGCCTTACTTTGCCCGACCGCGCCACGATCGCTAACATGGCCCCGGAATACGGCGCAACTATGGGCTTCTTCCCAGTCGATTCGGAAACTCTCGCTTATCTGCGCTTCACAGACCGCGCCGAAGATCACGTGAAGCTTGTCGAGGCCTACACGAAGGAACAGGGACTATTCCGCACAGACCAGACGCCCGATCCAGTCTTCTCCGATACGCTCGAACTCGATCTCGCAAAGGTCGTGCCGACCATCGCGGGGCCAAAACGTCCGCAGGACAGCGTGCCGCTCACGCAGGCAAAGAGTTCGTTTGAAAAATCGCTCACGGCTGCGCCAAAGAAGGTTTCCGTGCAGAACAATGGCGACAAGTTCGAGCTCGCGGACGGCTCGGTTGTGATTGCTGCAATTACGAGCTGCACGAATACCTCGAACCCATCGCTTATGCTCGGCGCCGGCCTGCTCGCGAAAAAAGCGGTCGAGCGCGGCTTGCAAACAAAGCCGTGGGTTAAGACGAGCTTTGCCCCCGGCTCGAAGGTTGTGACGGACTACATCGAGAAGGCCGGACTGTGGCCGTACCTTGAGTCGCTGAAGTTTCATCTGGTCGGCTACGGCTGCACCACCTGCATCGGCAATAGCGGCCCTCTGCCGGAGACGATTGGCAAGGCAGTGAAGGAGAATAATCTGTCGGCCGTTTCTGTCCTGAGCGGCAATCGCAATTTCGAAGGCCGCATCAATCCGCTCTGCCGCGCAAATTACCTCGCATCTCCACCGCTCGTGGTCGCCTATGCCCTCGCGGGACGCATGGACTTTGACATCGTCAACGAGCCGCTCGGCAACGATAAGACTGGAAAGCCAGTCTATCTGCGCGACATCTGGCCGTCTCCTCAGGAAGTAGAGACGACCATGCGCAACTCCGTCTCCAGCGAAATGTTCCGCAAAGAATATGCCGACGTTTTCACCGGCGACGAACACTGGCGCGCGCTTCCGGTTCCCGAAGGCGACATCTACTCGTGGGATGCAAACTCCACATACATCAAGGACCCACCATATTTTGAGAACATGTCCGTTAAGCCCGCTCCGCTGCCTGAGCTGCACGGTCTGCGTGCGCTGGCAATGCTTGGCGACAGCGTGACGACGGACCACATATCTCCTGCCGGCTCGATTCCTGCGGACGGCCCAGCGGGGAAATATCTGATCTCGCACGGCGTTCAACCCAAAGACTTCAACTCCTACGGAGCGCGCCGCGGCAATCACGAAGTGATGATGCGCGGCACGTTTGCGAATATCCGGCTGCGCAATATGCTCGCGCCCGGCACCGAAGGTGGCTGGACGATTCATCAGCCAAGCGGCGAAAAGATGACGATCTATGACGCTGCCATGAAATACCGCGACGAACATGTGCCGCTGATCGTGATCGCCGGAAAAGAATACGGCTCGGGCTCGTCGCGCGATTGGGCCGCAAAGGGCACAATCCTGCTCGGCGTGCGTGCGGTGCTTGCGGAGAGTTTTGAGCGCATCCACCGCAGCAACCTGGTCGGAATGGGAGTGTTGCCGTTAGAGTTCCTGCCGGGAGAGAATCCGAAATCACTCGCACTCACAGGCCTCGAGACATTCGACGTCGAAAGCCTCGCCAAGGATTTTCGTCCTCGCAAGAAGCTGAAAATCACCGCTCGCGGCCAGGACGGAAGGAAAATCGAATTCAACGCAGTCGCGCGCATCGATACGCCGTTTGAAGTCGCGTATTACGAACACGGCGGAATTCTGCAATACGTCCTCCGCCAAATGCTGTAGCAAACGATGCCGGAAACGCGTCGTGCAATGGCTATGCGGGACGCGTGTTAAATTTTGTCGCGCTCATCAAACGAATGAGGCATCTCGTCTTCGAGGCGTCCGCGCGCCGGCACCTCCCGCTCGTCGGGAGCGCCTTCCACGCCGCTAACGACCTCTGCTTCCAGCGCCTGTCCGTCTTCCAAAAGCTCTTCCACGCTTTCTGCATCGGCCTCAGCGATGTTGGAGATACCCTGCACATCTCCGGCCTGCCCGGCGCTTGAGGAAGTGTCATTCAGCGAGGGGGCGAGCCCCACATCGCTGGTGAGCGACGATTGCAAGGATGTGTCCGAGCTTATCTCGTTCCTCTTCTTGCGACTGGGCGCGCGATTGGCATTGGTATCTTTCGTAGCAGCTTTTTTTCGTTTACTAGAAGTTTTGTTTTTCATATGTCTCACTCTAAAGACGGTCCGATCCAGCACAATAAGGCCTTTGCTGTAGGAGAACAGTGCGTGCGGAACGGCTATGTTCTTTTAAGCCTTCACTTTAAAAACCTCTTCCGCGTAGAGGCGGCTTAGCCGCAGGTCTTCCTCCAGCGGGCGTGTCACTACTGTATTCGGCCGATACGCAAGTTCGACCATCAACAGCGGCTCGAGATGCGCCTTCTTCAAGTAGGATGCAATTTCTCGGTAATCGATGTCTCCATCACTCAACGATTCCAGCCACAATTTGTTGCTCGAATTTCGTAGATGCAGGCACGCAACCCTCTTCCCGGCCGCACGCAGAAGCGTCAACGGATCCTGGTCGCCCTGATGCACCCAATCGAGGTCGATGCACATCCGCACATACTGCGGATCGGTCTGCTTCAGATTGCTCCACCACTCGCGTGCGTTGCTTTTCATCTCCGCATCATGGTTGTGGACCCAGAACTGAAATCCTTCGTCGGCGAGCGCCTTTCCCAGCTTATTCAGCATCGCCGCCTGCAAGGCGAGTTCCGCATCGGTCTTTTCCGCCCCGCCCTCCTTCGGGCTGGGATCGCCGACGATCGCGCCACACCCGAGTTTCTTCAAAAATCGGGCGATTTCCAATGAGTCCTCAATTGTCGTCTCCGCAAGGGCCTCGTCGTGCATCGCGCCGCCAAAGTATGCCGAGGGCATCCTCAATCCGCTCGACTCCGTCAATTCGGCGATTCGGTCGCGCAGGTCGGGCGCGAAATAGCCGTTGTTTAGTTCAAGGTTGTGGAATCCAGCGCCGCGCACCATCCCGAAAATCTCATCGAGACCGTCCGCCAGCTTCTCCTTCTTTTGCGCCATGTATTGCTGAAAGATATAGCCTTCAACGGACATCTGGGAATGCGCAGGAACGGCCTCGCCGTCCGTGGCCAGCGCAAGCAGGCCTGCCGCACTACCCATCAACACTTCGCGTCGCGTCAGTTTCATACACACCTCGCTCAAACGTATCCGGATCATACCACCGGCAATCTACCGAGTATGCTCGCCGATCCTTCAGGTATCTTCCGCTTTCCTCGTTCGGCGTCTTGTTATAAGGTCCACCTCGGAGGGTCCTGGCCTATGGGCTGCCTGCTGCTCATCCTGATCGTCGCATTCCCCCGCATTGCACTCGTGCTGATGTTTCTCTTTTCCACCTATCTGCAGCGTGC
>DATEME010000184.1:0-2554 GCA_035275865.1 Candidatus Acidiferrales bacterium
CGTCATCGCGCGCGGACGCCACGGCGATCGATTGGAAGCGATTGTCCGGCAGGCGAAATCGCGCGGCGTCCCGGTTCGTTTCGAGGATCGGCAGCAGATCGATCGGTTAGCAGGCACGCGCGAACATCAGGGAATCGCGGCGCTCGCGGCGGCGAAGAAATCCGCAGAGATCGAAGATCTGTTCGCCGCGAATCACGGCCACGGTTTGCTCGTGCTTCTTGATGGTGTGGAGGACCCGCACAATCTCGGAGCAATTATCCGCAGTTCCCTCGCCGCGGGCGCGCAGGGCGTCGTCATTCCCGAACGCCGCGCCGCCGGATTAACGGACACCGTTGAACGCGCGTCTGCCGGAGCGCTGGCCCATTTGCCCATCGCTCGCGTGAAAAATCTTGTGCGCGCCATGGAGCAGATGAAAGAGGCGGGATACTGGCTCATCGGACTGGATGAGCGTGCGGAAAAGAAATACACGGAAGTCGATTTGACAGGCTCAGTGGGAATCGTCCTCGGCAGCGAAGGCGAGGGCCTCCATGATCTGACGCGCAAGCGCTGCGATTTTCTGGTTTCGATTCCCACCACTGGCCCGGTCCGCTCGCTCAACGTCTCCGTTGCCGCGGGCATAATTTTATTTGAAGCGATCCGTCAGCGTCGGCCCGCAAGTCCATGAGTGACGCGCGCAGTTCCTTCGTGGTGCGCCATCCCGTTGCTTCCTATTTTGTCCTCACGTACGCGATTTCGTGGACGGGCGCGTTCGCCGTTATTGCACCGAAGCTGCTGCGGGGCGAACCCGTTCCGGTTATCGACGGCATTCTCATGTTCCCAGTCATGCTTCTCGGCCCGAGCGTCGCGGGAATTCTGTTGACGCGTGTTGTTGACGGAACGGCTGGCTTACATGACCTTTTCGCGCGGATGCGGCGGCTTGTCGTTCCAGGGCGTTGGTTTCTAACGCTGCTGATTCCTCCAATTACGATTCTCGCGGTGCTCGCGATACTTTCAAGATATGTCTCGCCCGTCTATACACACGGCGAGTTTCTACTCGGGGCGACATTTGGAGTTGTTGCGGCTTTCTTCGAGGAAATCGGCTGGACCGGTTACGCATTTCCCAAAATGGCTAAAGGCGAAAACGCGTTGGTGCCGGCGATCGCGCTTGGCGTCCTATGGGGATGCTGGCACGTCCCCGTGATCAATTATCTCGGTACCGCTGTCCCGCATGGGAGCTATTGGTTCCCATATTTTCTCGCGTTTGCCTCGGCGATGACGGCAATGCGAGTTCTAATCGCGTGGCTCTACTCGAATACGCGAAGCGTCGCGCTCGCTCAGTTGCTGCATCTGAGTTCGACGGGGAGTCTCGTCGTACTGAGCCCGTCACGCGTGTCGGCATCGCAGGAAGTCTTCTGGTATGCAGTCTACGCCGTGGTTCTTTGGATGGGTGTGGCGATCGTAGCCGTAGCCTTTGGAAAGACGCTCGTGCGAAGAGGTGCCGGAGTAGCACCAGCGGCTGCAGGGCCTGGCTGAGAGGAGAAGTGGGCACACCGCCTGCGCCGTCTTGCAAAAACGATGTCGAGCAGTTCCAGCAAGCACGTAGGTGCAGCAAGCGCCTTAGGTCCAACCAGCGCCTTAGGCGCGGCATATAATTAGCCCAGTCCGTGAGGACTGGATGGCCCGCCAAAGCATTCATCAAGCCCCGTAGGGGCGGCACAACGGTCAGACAGAGAACAAGCGTTCGAGATTGCTTGAACCTACTTGTCGTATTTGATCAAAGAAAACGCGTCAATACCGGGAAGCTTCGCGCGGCCATTCAGGAACCCTAATTCAACGGCAAACGCCGCGCCGACGACCTCTCCCCCTAAGTTGCGCACAAGCTCGGCGGTTGCGGCAGCTGTTCCGCCGGTGGCCAGAAGATCGTCGCAAATAAGCACACGTTCGCCGGGCTTCACCGCGTCCTGGTGAATCTCCAGCGAGTCGGTCCCGTATTCCAGCTGGTACGTCACGGCCGCTGTTTTCCAGGGAAGCTTTTTGGGCTTTCTCACGGGTACGAAACCCGCGCCCAAACGATAGGCGAGAGCGGGTGCGAAGATGAATCCGCGTGCCTCTATGCCGGCGACCACGTCGATCTTCTGTTTCCCGTTATAGTGGGAGCAAAGTTGATCGACAAGAGAGTGAAAGCCGCCTTTGTCCGCGAGCAGCGTCGTCAAGTCGTAGAAAAGAATTCCGGGTTTCGGGTAGTCCGGAATCTCGCGAATCAGCTTCTTCAAATTTTCCATCATTTCCCCTTTAACAATCGTTCAAGAAAAAGCCGCCGTAATTTGTCATCCCAAGGGTCTGCCGCAAGCAGGTCCGAGGAATCTGCTCCTGCTCTTACCAATCGAACTCGATCGAAAAGCTGCGCTCGTACTTCGCCTCAATCGGCGCATCGCTTTCGCTCACGCCGGAAACAGAAGCCGATTCCGGCCCGCGCTCAAGCTGAGCGCGAAGCGTCATGAGGTCCTTTTCCGCGCCAATCGCATAGACTTCCACGCGCCCGTCACGCAGATTCTTCGCGTAACCGGACAGCCCG
>DATEME010000185.1:0-2449 GCA_035275865.1 Candidatus Acidiferrales bacterium
CCCCGGCGACGGAGTCGCACCCCTCGGCCAAATTTTCCGCGATCTGCGCGACAACGGCTTTCGCGGCGTCCTCTCTCTCGAACTTTTCAACCAGGAATATTGGAAAATGAGCGCCGAGGAAAACGCCCGGACCGGTCTGCAAAAAACGCGCGCCGCAGTGAAAAAAGCATTCGCGTAATTTTCGTTCGGCAAAATAATGTCAATGCCGGCGCGGATAGTTCCTGCTCAGAGGTTTTCCCAGGTCTCCGTGGCCAGAAGCGGCAAATCGTGAACCAAATCGTCCAGTTGCACGCCGAGCGGATAGATCACGTGCGCGCGATTATCCTTGGTGTAGGCAAGCACAAATGCTGCGTGGCCCACCTCGTAACCGCCATCCGGCCGCACGGTTGATTTCTTGGCGGGACTAAGATTCGCAGCGATTTGCGCAGCTTCGATGGCCTGTTCGCTGCCCGTAAGCCCGATGAATTTCTTGTCGAAGTGGTCCAGGTATGCCCGCAAAACAGTCGGCGTATCTCGATCGGGATCGGTCGTCACAAAGACGACTCTGATTTCGCGCGCCGCCGCCGGAGGAATCCTCTTCATGGCGCTCGCGAGCATTTGCATTTGAAGCGGACACACGTCCGGACAGTGCGTATATCCGAAAAAGAGCAGTGTGAGTGACCCTTGGGTTCTGGCGCGAAAATCGAAGGGCTTGCCGGACGTGTCCGTTAGAATGAACTTCGGCTTTTCGAGCGCCGGGGATACCAAGCCGCCTCGGTAGTCCGGTCCGGCGCTCCTTGCCGGGGCAGGCTCAAGGGATTTCGCGCTCCCCTGAGCCCGCGTCCCCACGGAAATTCCAAACAATATGACGAGCAACACAACGGGAGCGCTCAACAGCTGCCGTGATCTGCCGTGAGTGCTCTTGGCTTCAACGCGCATAGCCTAGGGAAGCACAAGTACCGTGCCGAGCATCCCGGACACGTCGTGCAAAACGCAAATGTACTTGTAGGTACCCGCGTGCGTAAACGTGATTCGGATTCGAGTTAGACCTTTCGGCGGCAGTGGTGAACCGGTCGCGTTCTCGGCCGTATTCAGCAGAAATCCCGAGCTAACGCTATCGGTCGGCGACCCGATTGTGCCGTGAAGCGCTCCATCGCCGTCCGTCTTCACGTTCACTTGTGCCATTGGGTTGTCAGGCTCGGTTCCGAATGTGACGGTATGAGGTTCCGCGGGATCCGTATTCACCCATTCCACCGTGTCGCCCACATGCACCACGATCTTTCCCGGCAAAAAGCGAACGATCGAGAACTGTTCGCGTCCTCCCGCTGTGGCTGACTCTTCGCCCGTCATGAGCACGGCGTTCAGAGAACGACGGAAATCGTTGCGTTCTTCGTATGGCGTGTCCGTATCGCCGATCATGTCGGAAGCATTATCGCGCCCCTGCTTATCATAATCCGCCTGGATATAGGGCAGCGTCGCCATATAGAACGGCGATTGCGGGTTTGTGCTGACGACGTGGACGACACCCGTCATGTCGGGATGGAACAGGCAAATTAACTGATAATTTCCGGCGGTGGGAAACTTCACGGTATACGCCGCGCCGTTCGTGAGTGGCCCGCTGGTAACACACGAAGCGCCTATAAAGCTCGATCCACTCGGCTGGACTCCGCCCGGGGGCGGCGGACACGGAGGAGGTCCATCCGGCGGTGGCGGAGGCGGCACAATTCCATTCGGCGTTAGAAAGGTGACGGTGTGAGGCTCATTCTTCGGTTGAGCTGTCCATGTGACGCTGTCACCCGGGCGGATCCAGACTTCGTTCGGAAGAAACGCCTCGGCCTGCTTGGCCTGATCCCGGCTCTCCGCTCCAACAGTCAAATTCCAAGTCTGTTGCGCTTTGGCTTTTTGCGGAGTCAAGAAACAGGCAGAACACAATAGAACAGAGACACCGATTGAAAAACGGCAAGCGTCGAAAGCCTTCATGGGACCTCCTCAGTTCGATAAGTCCGCAGTAAAACCAGCATGTACGAGAAATTCAAAGTCCCAGAAAAATGAAAAGAAAACAGGTGGGCGAATCTTATTGGTGCTACCGTCCGTTGTCAAGCATTCCGGCCTGCATGGATTGAAGGCGGTGAGTACTAGATCATGATCCGTTGCACCGAGGGCTTGGCCTCGCGGTAAAGCAGACCGACAACGCCTGCGTAGCCAATTGCTGTGGAAGGCGTACTACCCGGTCGCACTTCTCATGGAATGGCTCTTTTCGCTAGATACCCACACCCCGCCACCGAAATTCCCGACGCTCTTCTTCGACTGCGTGGTACCAATCCACTTCCGGCGAACCCACGGGCCTTCCCCGCCGTTCCCAGTGGTAATAGGCGCGCTCCGCGATTCGCTTATCGATCATCACGTCATACGGTTGAAATATCAGCATGTTTGCACCCCCAAATTGAATTCCGCAGTGCCTTCCAGCCAC
>DATEME010000186.1:0-14150 GCA_035275865.1 Candidatus Acidiferrales bacterium
AAACGCCCGCGCGAACCAATCGCGCCAAATTCGTCCCGGAAGGCTGATTTTACGGCGCCACAGGCGCCAACGTTGCGCCAAGACATCCCTGCGGCTCAGCGGGAGAATGTCTCAAAATTGACACGTAAAAAAGTCCTTGAAGAGTAATATATTCTATGGTAAACTGGTTCTTGTGCTTTGCGTCGCACAATTCGTATCCGTCAAACCGAAGCCAACTGGCATCAGCGCCACGACTCGACTCCGGCACAGTAGTTGGAGGGCATTTCTAATCGATACTCCCCCGATTAGAAAACGCCGTAAACCCTGGCACTGCAATAGATCCCAATTTCTAATCGATAGTAAACCGAGCCTCTGGAACGCTGAATTCACGGCTCACGAGCCACGAATCACAAATTACGAGTCACGGAATCTAATCGACAGCTGCCGCGATTAGAATCGGCCTTAACTTCAGCATCATCAATGCGAAACGATTTCTAATCGACAGAAAAGGGGAATTTTTCGTTTAACTGTCACCTACAATCCGAAACCTGCAACCTGCCGTTCTAATCGCAACTCAGAAAAATTAGAAACAGACGTAACTCTATGAAAACAAACGAAAGGAGCACTCTCTAATCGCGGTAGCCAACGGGGGAATGCAAAACGTTGCAGTCACACCTGCGACGTGCCTAGTTGATGGCGGAGGAGTTGAGTTCCTGGGCGGGTTCGCCGGCGGCCATGCCTTGAGCGAGGATGAGCTGGCGGGCTTCCACCCGGATCTTCGGGAGGTGCCGCGCGAAGACGATTGCTCCGACAATGGCAACCGCTCCGCCGACCGCGACGGTCCCCGGCGCGCCGATACGTTCCGCGGCTGCTCCCGCGAGCAGCGCGCCGAGCGGGGCCATGCCCATGAACATCATCGAGTAGACAGCCATCGTCCGTCCACGCAAAACGTCCGGCACCATAGCCTGAATGAGCGTGTTAGACGAAGCCATCTGCACCATCATGCAGAAACCGACGGGCACGAGCAGCGCCACCGAAAGCGCATACCAACGCGAAAACGAAAAAATGATCAGCGAGCCGCCGAATCCGGCGCAGGAAATGAAGACGAACCGGCCAAGGCCGCGCAGTTCGGTCCGCGAGGCGAGCAGCAGAGCGCCCATGAGCGCGCCGATGCCCGTCGCGCCCATCAAGACGCCGAGCGTGCTGGCGTCGCCATGAAGAATCTTCGTCGCGAAAACCGGCATGAGCACCGTGTAAGGCATGCCGACGAGGCTCACAAGGCCAAGGAGAAGGAGGATGGCGCGAATCGGCGCGGTGTTGCGGACGAACCGGAAGCCCTCGGCGATGTGCTCGATCGGCGAACCTTCGCGGCGCGCGACATTCGTGCGCTCGATCTTCATTAGCAGCAGCCCGGCGATCACCGCGATGTAGCTGACGGCATTGGCAAAGAAGCACCAGCCTTCGCCAATGCTGGCGACGAGGATTCCGGCTACCGAGGGGCCAACAACGCGGGCGCCGTTGAACATGGACGAATTGAGCGCGATGGCATTCATCAAGTCTTCGCGGCCGACCATGTCCACCAGGAACGCCTGCCGCGCGGGAATATCGAACGCGTTCACGCAGCCCATCAGCGCCGCCAGCGTGATGACGTCAACAACGGTGACGCGTTTCGTAAGCGTCAGAAAGGAGAGGATCGAAGCGAGCACCATCGACGACGCCTGCGTGGCGATCACGACGCGGTGCCGATTGAAGCGGTCCGCAACCACACCGCCGATCGGCGCGAGCAGAAACACGGGAATCTGGCTGGCAAATCCCGCTATGCCGAGCAGCAGAGAAGAGTGCGTGAGCCGGTAGACGAGCCATGCTTCGGCTACGGTGTCCATCCAGGTGCCAATTAGGGAGATGAGCTGACCGCTGAAAAAGAGCTGGAAATTGCGGTGGTGCAGCGAACGAACCATGTCCTGCATGCGCGAGCGGCGCTGTGCAGGTGGCGTTTCGCGCGAGGGAGATATCTCCGATGGCGCCATACAATTTGATTGTACGATGGGGAGCAAGGTAGTTTGAAATTACCGAGAGCGCCGTCGCGGCAACGGCGCAACAAGCAGCACCCCTATGACGGATTTGGACCAGCGGGTTTTTCCGACTCGGCCGGTGCAGGCGGTGCCAGCAGGCGGGCGCAGGCGCGCAGAATGCGGCGATACGGCCAATCTTTTTCACGGAAGAGAATCTCGCCGTGGCGAGGCTTGGAGTAGAACCATCGCGCGATGATCGAAAGATGTTCGCTCAAATCGGCAGGCGCGGCACGCAATCCATAGATTTCGCACAGGTTCTTGTCCTCGACAGTCGCTTCGTCGGGCTGCGCCGCCGGCGTATCGGATGCTGGTTGGCTGGTTTCCGCTTCCGGCACGGGGGGACGACGGTTTGCCTTTTTCTTTTCGGGCTTTTCAGTCGATGAACCCGGCTCTAGCGTCTCGCGCAAGACAGCTTCAACCGAGCGTGGCTCGGAAAGGTCCGTGAAATTGAGTTGGATTGGTTCGTTCAGCATTCCGGCGATGAGCGGAAAGGCAATGACCATCTTTTCGCCAGTGCCCCGCTGCAGGATCACCGCGTCCAGTTTGTCTAAGCGGCGCGCAATGTCCGGCAGCAAACGAAGGGCTGCTTTGATTTTCTCGACGCGCTTGTGCAGCGCCGCAGCCCGCTCGAAATCGAGTGATTCGCTGGCGGCCTCGCGCTCGCGTTCGAGGGGATCGAGCAGGGCTGAGCCGCGCGTATCGAGAGCGGCCACGAGCGCGCCGACGTCGGCGTCATATTCAGCTTTCGTGCAGCCTGCAAAACATGGGGCCATGCACATCTTCATTTCGGAATAAACGCAGCCGGGGAATGAAGGATCGCGGCGGATCTTGATCTGGCAGCGGCGAATCTTAAATAGATCGAGAATGCCTTCATTAAAGGCATCGGCCGCACTGCGGGAGGGAAACGGCCCCAGGTAAAAGCCTTCATCGGCGCGAATGCGCCGGGTGACATAGCAGCGCGGATAGCTATTGCGCAGATTGACCTTCAGCAATGCGGGCGGACGCAGCTTCAGGCGGTCGCGGTATTTCTGCGGAAAAAAAACGCGCGCGTTCTGATAATAGGCAAACGCGCGCTCGAGTTTCGATGCCGTGGCTCGATAGCGAATTCGCGCCGCCACGTTCCGCAGGTTCAGCCGCTTCCCTTCGCCCTCAGGCCATCGCAGAAGTCGCTCGGCTGCGCGTCGAATATCCGCGGTCTGCACAAGGTAAGGCTGCGCTTCGGGATCCTTCAGTTCGAGAAGCATGACGCCGCCAGCGGAAGGTAAAGCGGCGAAGAAATCCGCGTCGCCGGCTGGATCAAACTCGAGACTATTGTCAATCGTAAGCACAGACGAAGGATACAACGCCGCGAATCCTCCGGGCTATCTGCGGCATATTTCCGGCGAGACTTTGGTTCATTTGTGATTTGCGAAAGACGCGAATCCCTCTTGACTTCCACGTCCGCAGCAGCCATCTTAATTGACTTTCCTCTCGGGCCTATTCTGCCCGCGAGGCCAATAAAACCACGGGTGCGGGAATTGAAGGTTCGCGTCTGTTTTCATGACAGGTGTTTCGACGGTGCTTGCTCGGCGGCGATCTTTTCGCGCTTTTATCGCGAACGCATCTCCTCGGACGCCGAGTTTCTCTATACGGGCATGACGCACAAGGCCTCAAAGCCCTTCGACAATGATACCTTTGACGGCGACGAGAACGTCATCGTCGATTTCAAATATTCGAGCTCGCCGCAGCTTACGTGGTGGTTCGACCATCACCAGAGCGCTTTTCTTACGCCCGAGGATGCGGATCATTTCCGCCACGATCATTCCGGCAAGAAGTTCTACGATCCCGATTACAAGTCGTGCACGAAATTCCTGGCCACGATCGCTTCGCAAAAATTCGGTTTCGACGCTAGTCCTATCGCCGACCTGATCAAATGGGGCGACATTATCGACGGCGCGCAATTCGCTTCCCCCGAAGAGGCCGTGGCGCTTGCGCAACCGGCGATGAAGCTGGCGCTCGTGATCGAGGCGGCGCCGGAGAACAATCTCGTCCAACAATTGATTCCGCATCTGGCTTATCGATCACTGCAGGAGATGATCGAACTGCCGGTCGTGCAGAAGCATCTCGGCCCGCTGCTCGAACGGCATAAGCGCTCGATCGACATCATGCGCGAGCGCGCCGATTATCGCGACGGCGTGGTCTATTTTGACGTAAGCGATCTCGATCTCGAGGGCTACAACAAGTTCATTCCCTACTATCTTTACCACGATGCGACGTATTCAGTCGGCGTAAGCTCTTCGCCGGCACGCGCGAAAGTTTCGGTGGGCACGAGCCCGTGGAAAGAGGCGTCGGCAAACGTAAATCTGGCCACTCTCTGCGAGAAATACGGAGGCGGCGGGCATGCGAAAGTCGCAGCCATTTCGCTCGGGCCAGGCGATCTTGTCCGCGCGCGCCAAATCGCTCAGGAAATCACCGCCATTCTGCGAAAATCGTAACTGGCGATGAATTTGAGCGACATCCTTTCCTTGATCTTTTTCCCCGTGGCGATTCTCGCTATCGCGTTCGTTTATTACCTTCGGCGGTTTCCGCGTGTTTACGTTCCGGATTACGCGCGCGGCGTACGGTTTATAAAGGGCGCTTTTCGCGACGTGGTTGGGCCGGGAAGCTACCAGAATTTTACACGCCGCGTGCAGATTGAAGTGGTCGATATGCGGCCGGTGCCGGTGATTCTGGACCGCATCTTTTATCGCGACGCGCTGCAGAGCGACTCGGTGGTGAGTATCGGCGCGGAGATGCTGGTGGAAGATCCGTATCTCGCGGCTACTTCATTGAAGAACCGCGTCGGCGACTCCCTTCCGATCGTGCGCGATACTCTTCGATCCACTTTGTCGCGGGGAATCGCGGATACGAGCACGGAATACCGTGTGAAGGCCGCCGACGATATTGCCGGCGCCGTGAATACGGAGTTGAAGCGGATAGGGATGAAAATTTCAAACGTGGAGATCACTGAATTGTCTTCGCGGTCAACGTTTGGACGTGCGGTGATTGGACCAAATTAGAGGTCGGACGGAATGGGCTCATGCTTATCACTGTCGTTTGCTTCGCGTTTATCCTGGCCACGGTCGCGATGCGCGTTCTCGGCGGGCGACCGGGCAGCGTGACGCTGCTCGAGTATCAGCGTGCCGTCCTTTATCGCAAGGGACTTCCGGTGCGGGAAGTGGGCACAGGGCGGCATCTGATTTTCACCGGGATCGAAAAGTTGATGGTGGTGGATACGCGGCCAATACAAGTGAGTTATGAGGATCAGGCTGTAGCATTGAAGGATGGCTCGGCTGCTCTCTATGGCGTTTCGGGTGCCGCGCGCGTTCAGGACGCCCGCAAGGCAATTTATTCGGCGGGAAATTACAATCATGTGCCGGCGTTTGTGTTGCTGTGCTGCGCGCGCCTCGTGTTGAACGGCTGTACGCCTGCGGAACTGATGGCGAAGGAAGCGGTTGCAGAACGCATTGTGGAACGAGCGAAGCCTAGGCTCGCGGCCGCCGGTTTCGAATTGCTCTCGTTTCGACTGACGCAATTTGCCGTGACTCAACGCGCGTTCGAGTAGTCTTTGCATTCTTGGCCGCTCCCCCGGTATTGAATTGAGTTGTTTGGCTCGTCTGCGCGTTTGGTGTTCAAGGGATAGTCGGCGATAATGACGCTACGGCGCTGTAATTTGGGCTAACTGTTGAAGAGGAGAGGTAACTTGCGCGCAGTCGTTACGGGCGGAGCAGGATTCCTTGGGTCACATCTTTGCGACCTCCTGATCGAACGCGGATGGGAAGTACTCTGTCTGGACAATTTGATCACGGGCTCGGACGCGAATATTTCACATCTGCTTGCGCATCCGCGATTTCGCTTCGGGCGGCAGGACGTTTCCCGATACATCGAAGTGCCCGGGCCAGTGGATGCGGTGCTGCATTTTGCCTCCCCGGCAAGCCCGCCGGATTACTTGAAATGGCCGATCCAATCGATGAAGGTCGGATCGCTAGGAACGCATAACACGCTCGGGCTAGCCCTTGCGAAAAAGGCCAAATATCTTTTAGCCTCCACGTCCGAATGCTACGGCGATCCCGCAGTAACTCCACAACCGGAGACTTACTGGGGATATGTCAATTCTGTGGGGCCGCGAAGCGTTTATGACGAGGCAAAGCGTTTTTCCGAAGCGCTGACGATGGCCTATCACCGTTACCACGGCGTCGATACGCGCATCGTACGGATTTTTAACACATACGGTCCCCGCATGCGGTTGAATGATGGCCGCGCGTTGCCAAACTTTCTGTATCAAGCGCTCACGGGAGAGCCGATCACGGTTTACGGGGATGGCAAGCAGACGCGGAGCTTCTGCTATGTTTCGGATCTGATCGAGGGCATTTATCGTTTGCTTGAATGCGATGAGCACATGCCGACGAACATCGGGAATCCGCACGAGATCACGATTCTCGAGTTTGCCGAAAGAGTTCGCAAACTTGTGGGCCGGGAGACACCGATAGTGTTCCGTGAACTGCCACAGGATGATCCTAAACAGCGTTGCCCGGATATCGCTAAGGCGAAGCGCATTCTGAAGTGGGAACCCAAGGTGAATCTGGAAGAAGGACTGAAGCGGACGTTTGAATATTTCCGCGAGCGCGTGACCGCGGAAAATCCTGCGCGCTGAACTTCACTGAAAACAGATTCGAAATAAACGAAAGGGGCGCCCGGCTGGTGGAGCACCCCTTTCTCACTGCGGAGATGAGAAAACTAGTTGCCCGAACCACCCGCACCGGCGGCCGGAGGTGCGCCCTTGGTAGCCGTCCAGTCTCTGGTGTTCTGCCCCATCGTAACGGTGCCCTTCATCGAATCGCCACTGACCGTGCCAGTGTAGTCGATCTTGAGGTCGCCGTTCTGCGTCTGACGAGTAACCGAAAAGGTGATGTTATTCCCGGAGATCGTGCCGGTGACAGGCGCGTCGCCGCCACGGCCACCCGCAAGCGTGCCCGTAAGCTTCTGACCATCCTGCTTCAACGTGAGGGTGCTGTTCTGCATGTTACCGCCGCGACCCTGTGCGCTGAGTGTCCAAGTTCCAGCGACCTGTGCATCTTGCGCTGCGGCAACACCCACAATGCCCGCAAGTGCAAAACACAGTACTGCAACCAAAGCGATATTTCTCTTCATCGATGCGCTCCTTGAATTAACGTCGAAATGTGAAAGGAAGGCAATATTGGTCTTCCGGCGTCCCCGGGCCGAATCGGGACTACCGGCCTCCCTTGCTTCCTAACAAGACGTCTGGAAGGGGCATCGCGTTACATGCAAGGTATAGTCCAGCGGATAAATCGGCCGAGGCACACACACCTAGCGCACCGGCGCCTTCGCAATTGACCTCAAACGCAAAATGGAGTGGGAGCGCTCGAAAATCTCGACCGGACCGCGCTCAAACCTCAGCAGCCTCGTGATTAAAATCACTTATGCGGAATGCGGCCGAACGTGCAAACCGGTCCAGGCGTTGAGCAGTCCGAGATATTCTCGCATGACGGCCAGCGAATCGCGCGTGTTACGCCACCAATGATCGGCGTCAAATGGATCCTCGGGAGCGCCATGAACAATCGCTTTGTGTCCGGCGCCGAACAGCCTGTGCCAGAGCGCACCCGCACGCCGCGTATGTTCGAGTGAAGTCACGATAATGATCGTCGACTTTCCTTCCCGTTGCATCTGCCGGTCCGCTTCTTCGAGTTCCTGCTCCGTATCGACAATCTCGTTCGGAAGGACGTGAATAGCCGAAGGCGGAACTCCGAGTTTCATTAGGACCGCCGCGTTGTAGTCTTCGTCAGATTCGTAATGAATTCCGAGTGAGCGCAATTCCGCGGCAGGGCTGACGGGATGAGTCAGCCATATTTCGGATGCGTAGCCAGCGCGATACACTTTTGCCGCCTCCTCGGCGCGATACGGCATGCTGCCGCTCAAGACGAGGATCACGTCGGCGCGAGACGGCCGGTCTTCATGAATCAGCCAGCGGCCCGCATGACGAAACGCAAAGATGGCGCAACCTACAATGAGGATGAGAACGCCGGTGGCAGCAATAAAGCGGGTCGCGTGGCTGCGCATAGCCATCACGGGCCTATGGACGCGGCGGAGCGATAGGACGCCGGCTTGTGAGCAGACCGCGAAGCCCGAGCCACAGAAATATCGGCTGGCGGAAGCAGACGCGGGAGAGGACTTTCCACGCTTCGTCGCGGGAATAAGCTGCAAGAGACCGCATGGTCGAATCGTTCAACAAATCAACCATGCGGCTGTAGTCGGCTTGCCGGAATTCGTGCATGGTTCGACGCAGGAGCAGGTGCAGATCGAGTTCGCGGCGTAGCGCACGAAGCTCGCGACTCGGTCCACCGTTGAGAATCGCTTCCGCGACACCCATTGCGCCGCGCAAGCCCGTTACGATGCCGCCGACGGTCGTTACTTTAACTTGACCCGCCGCGTCGCCGACTAGGTACACCGATCCATCCCCGAGGCGCCGATGCACGGGAATCCACCGCGAATAGACAGGAATGCGCGCACCTTGGAATTCGATGGGCTCGAATCCTTTCTTTTCGAGGAACTGCTCGAAAGCACGGCGCATCGCAGGGCCGCTTTCGCCGATTACACCCAGCGCGCCTCGCGTCGCGGATTCCGGCACGAGCCAGTAGAAATATGGCGTGTCCTGCGGAACGAACCAGACGCGCGATGTGTCCTGAGCCACGTCCTTCGGCAGCTTCACGATCGCCTGCATCAGCGGCACTGTGCGGACAGGCTCCCAGCCGGCGGCGCGTCCCACGCGAGTGGTCGCGCCATCGCCGCCAATCACGGTACCGGCGTGAACTTCTTCGCGCACGCCATCCGAGCATCGCTCAATTTCAAGAGCCAGCCCGCGACTATTCGGCTGAAGCGAATGGAAACGCTTGCCAAATTCGATGTCTGCACCGGCAGCTTGGGCTTCTTCGGCAAGGCCGCGAATCAACTTGCTCCGTTCGATGATCAGGTCCGGATTCTTCAAGGGAACTGTTGCAAAGCGGCCATCCGTGAAGATTTCGAAACGGCGGATTTCGTTGACGACGCTGCTTTCGCCGGCGGCGCCTAGAATATTCCGCATGCGATGCGTAACGATCAGGGTTCGCGGCAATGGGTTTAATGTTTCGTTGCGCTCGAATACCCGGACCGATAGTCCTTTGCGCGCAAGCAGAGAGGCGGCGAAATAACCCGCTGCCGATCCGCCCACGACGGCGATCTTTTGTTTTGCACCGCCAGCCGTGGGTTCTCCGTCGACCGTATTTTTCGATTCTTGTGAACGCATCTCAGCCAAAATTTCGCAATCCTACTCGCACGTTTTTCGCGCAGCGATACTTGAAAACTGACTGAAATCAATACATGTTCGGCAGCATACCGGCGGCGAACACGAAGGGAACCGGCGCACGCCGGCTGAGGACACAACTTTCTCCCGAAGAGTATATCGTACGCGGCGAATCCATCCAACGCGGAAGGCAGACTGATACAGGCAAAGCGATGAAGATCATGACGCCGGCGACGATTTTGGCACTTTCACCTGGCGTTCGAAGGGAGCGCTTTCGAGCAGGTAAACACCGGCCAGCCCGGCGAACACGAGCCCTATGACGATGGCGATCGCGATCTGCGAAGAAACGCGGGAAACAACCAGCGAAAGCGAACCGGATACGATTGCGAAAGCATACAGCGTGAGCACCGCCCCACGTTGCCCGAGGCCGAGGTTCGAAAGGCGATGTGCTGTGTGATCTTTGCCGGGCGAAGTAAACGGCAGAAGACCGCGGCGCGAGCGCGAAACGGAAATGAGCGTCGTATCGAAGACCGGCACGCCCAGGATCAAAATCGGCACGAACCAGGTGACGGGAAACTGCGCCCCTTCCGGGCGCATTTTCAACCCCAACGTGGCCATCATGAAACCCAGAAACATTGCGCCGCCATCGCCCATGAAAATCTTTGCGGGGTTGAAGTTCCAACGCAGGAAACCAAGAGCAGCGCCCAGAACCGCGGCGCCGAGCACGCGAACCATGGTCTGGCCGCTGAAAATGGCCGACAGCGTAAAGAAGGCTGCCGCGACGCCGGCGATCCCGGCGCAGAGGCCGTCCATGTGATCGAGAATGCTAAATGCCGCCGTGATCCCCACTACCCAGAAAATCGTGAAGCAAATATCCAGAAAGTTGCCGACCGGACCAGGTATCAGTTGCGAAAACAGATCGGCGCGGATGCCGGAGACCAACAGGATAATCGCCGCGACAGGCATGCCGACAAAGAGCTTCACTTGATGATGCAGCAAGCCGCCGTCGTCGAGGAAACCTACAAGAGTGATGAGCGTCGCACCGGACAGTATGCCCAAAACCTGCTCGTAAGGCCCGCCATGGCTCGTGAGGAGCACCGCCAGCGCGAAACCGAGGAATATGCCGATACCGCCGAGCAAAGGTATCGGTTTGAGATGAACCTTGCGAGGTCCCGGCTTGTCCACCATGCCATAGCGCAAGGCAAAATATCGTATGGGAACCGTCAGCGTGAGCGAGGCGCAAAGCGCGATAATGAAAGCGATCAGATCAGCAGGAATTGGGGTCATGAGCGTCTACATTTTTCCAGCAGCTTCTTCCACGATAGCTGTAAAGCGATCCAGCTCTTTAATCCTGGCGTAGTTGGATGCAACATCTCGCGCGCGGGAAGCCATTCCTGCTAAGCGCGCAGGACAGTCCCGCAAAGCGCGGATAGCCTGAGCCACCGCAACCGGATCGTCCGGATCGGCGGCGATGCCGCACCCAGACTCCAGCGCGATGCGAGACGCATCGCACTCACTCGGTGCCACTGCTAATACTGGACGACCCGCGGCTAGGATTGAATACAGTTTACTTGGTACTACCACGCCTTCAAGACCTCGTTTTACCGTGACGACGTGAACGTCACCTGCCATCATCACGTGTGGGATCTCCTCGACGGGGCGAAAAGGCAGGAAACGGACGTTCGGCAACCCCTTGGCGGAGGCCTCGATGGCAGCGCGGTTCGCCCCATCGCCTACGAATACCAGACCGATGTTTTCGTTCCGAAGAAGCTTCGCAGCTTCGATCAGCGTATTCCAAGCCCCGTAGGAGCCGAGATTCCCCGCATGCACGACGACGAACGGGAACCCGCAACGAAGTTCCTGCACCACAGGATCGCAGCGATCCGGCATGGATGCAGGAAACGTTGTTCCGTCGCGGACAATAGCGACACGATCCGGCGCGATTCCTTTGGCAAGAATACGGTTCCGCATGTCGTCTCCAAGGACAATCACGCGCTTTGCGCGCCGCAGGGCGCTGCGGTGCATTTTCTCCCAGCGCTGCACCCAATTGCTCGGACGAACGATATCGCCGCCCACGGCCATATCCGGGTATAGGTCGCGAATGTTGTATACAAACGGGCGGCCGCACATTCGCGCGACGAACGCACCAGCAATTCCGGCAATCGGAGGGTCGGTCATCGCAAGTATGACATCTGAACGCAGCGCAATCGCCCGAGGCACGGCGAGCGCGAGATAAGAAAGATAGTTCGCAACGCGGCGTTTCATTTTGTGACGCGGGTAATCTGTCGAACCGACGCGCTCGACTGTGACACCGTTCTGGACACCGCGGCGCAGGAATGCAAATGGGTAGTACTCCGTTGGATCGTAGGAGGGACGACCGGCCAGCACGGTGACCTGATGATGCTGTGCCAGGTGTTCGGCGACGAGAGCAGCCATTTTCGCCGTAGCAGACGTATCCGGCGGATAGTATTCGTTGAGAAGCAGAATGCGCATGCAGGCTATTCGGCTCCGCCGGCGGCAGCTGCGGATTTTTTTTCCAGCAAGAAGTTGCCGATGGCGAGCACATCCATCTGGGTGCGGCGGAAACAATCGAGAGCCTCTTCAGGTCGGCAAACGATCGGTTCATTGTCGTTAAAGGACGTGTTCAGAACCGCCGGAACACCCGTGATGTCGCCGACAGCCCGCAATAAGCGCCAATAGAGCGGATTGGCAGTGCGGCTCACGGTCTGCAGGCGCGCGGTGCCGTCAACGTGAGTCGGCGCGGGAATTTGCGAGCGCTTTTCGGGTTTCACCGGGTAAGCAAAAGTCATAAACGGCGAAGGATGCGTCTGCTGGAAGAATTCGCCCGTGGCCTCTTCAATGATCGAAGGCGCGAATGGCCTGAAAATTTCGCGGTGCTTGATGCGGCGGTTGAGAATGTCTTTCATTTCGGGCCGGCGCGGATCGGCAAGAATGCTGCGGTTGCCGAGAGCGCGCGGTCCCCACTCAGTTGCGCCCTGAAACCATCCGACGATTTTTCCGTCTGCGATGTGACGAGCTGTCGCTTGCAGCAGCGGCTCTTCCAATAATTCGTCGATCCGCGCGCTTCCGTTGGTGGCATGCGATTCGGCGACCGCTGCGCGAAGTTGAGGCGCTGTGAATTGGGGGCCCCAATAGGCGTGATCCATCTGGAAGTCTCGCGGCTTTCCCAACACGCCGTGGTATACGGCAAACGCCGCGCCTACGGACAGGCCTGCATCGCCGGCGGCCGGCTGCACGAAAACCCTCTCGAAAGGCGATTTTTCGAAGATTTTGCCGTTCGCGAGGCAGTTGAATGCGACGCCACCGGCGAGACAGAGATTTTTCTGTCCGGTCTTCACGGCAAGGCCAGACCAGTTCCTAGCGAGAACCTCTTCGAGCGCGGCTTGCATACTGGCGGCGAGATTGTAGTGACGCTGTGTGAGAGGTTCTTCGGATTTGCGGGCCGGGCCAAGCCTTTCTTCCAGATATTCGGAATACAAGCGGCCTTGAACGGGCGTACTGTTCGCGTCGCGCCAGGTCATTTCCGCACCTTGCGATTGGTGGATGAAATAGTCGAGACCGAGGCGAAACGAAAGGGTTCCATCGGCTCTGACGATTTTGCGGAATTCCTCAAGAAATTCGGGCTGCCCGTACGCAGCGAGTCCCATCACTTTGTACTCGTCGCCGAATTTCCAGAAGCCGAGGTACTGAGTTAAAGCGGTGTAATAGATGCCGAGCGAGTGCGGAAACGTGACCTCGCTCAACGGACGTAGTTGCGCACCTTCGCAGATTCCATACATCGCGCTGGCAAAGTCCCCCAACCCGTCCATGGAGAGAACGGCGGAGCGTTCAAACGGTGAACAGAAACAGGCACTGGCGAGGTGCGCCGTGTGATGCTCGATCCGATGGTATTGAGCGCGAACTGCTTCCAGCGACAGGTCGAATGCTTTCGCAACCTCTTCCTGTATACCCGCGAATTTCTTCATCACGCGGATGCGGTCCAGCGCGAATCGCGGCATCCGGATTGCGAAGCGCGCTTTGGTGCCAAGCCGTGCCAAGGGATCGCGCGGGACGGCAATGTAGTCCACTTCGGTAAGCTTCGCGCCGGCTGCATCAAGGCAGAACTGAATTGCGCGCACCGGCAGCCCGGCTGCGTACTTAACCCGGTTGAGACGCTCCTCTTCGACCGCCGCGATCAGACGACCGTCGACGACGATCGCAGCTGAAGAGTTTGCGTGATAGGCGTTGATCCCAAGAATGATCATGTGGCTAGGCCGCGCACCAATGCGGCACGGAGCTGGTCCCCACGGTTGCGTCACTCCGACATGAGCACAGTTCTCACCCAACCATCATAGAAACTAGGCCACGGAATACAAGGACCTATTTCCGTAAATATGCGAGACGAGTACGGTGAAACCTGTAGAGCGGCACCAAAAGACAGGGCGGCCCGGCGAACGCTATGCGATCGTGACCGCCACGTTAGGGCGTTGTACCGTCTGGAGAGGCTGGAGGTGATGCTTCGCCCATTCGTTCAGAACATAGAGGCTCCAGGGGCGCGACCATGTCGTACCCCCCTGCTGAAAACTGTCCCAGACACGGAGCGCGAACTCGCGGCTCACAATCGCCTCCAAGGCTGGCGACCACTCGGAGAGGCTGATGCTGACGCGATCTCGCAACGGGCTGCGGAGCCACTTCTCCCACGGAAAGGTGAAAGTTCTCTTGCGCTTGCCGACCTGGCCCGCAACATTGGCCGGCAGGAGGTCGCCCAGCGCGCTGATCAGGAG
>DATEME010000187.1:0-6962 GCA_035275865.1 Candidatus Acidiferrales bacterium
TTGGCACCGCGCCGGCATGCATCTCGCCTACTCGAACCAGATCGCTCAGGCGGCCGGCGAATTCACGGGCGGATTGATCACATCCGGTGATCCGCCGGACTGGGGCGCACTCGACCACGATCAGCGCAACACGCTTAACGTCGGGTTCGACGCGACCCTGCCGTGGCAAACTGTTTTTTCGGGGAATGTTTACTATGGTTCGGGATTCTCCAACGGCTCGGCGGGTGTTCCGGGTTCTCCTTACCAGGCGGACTATCTGCCCGGCCATACGCAAATCGACCTGGCTCTCGAGAAAAGCTTCGGCGAGCGCTTCTCCGTTGCGGTCAATGCGCTCAACGTCGCCAATCGTCATCTGCTGATCGATAACAGCCTCACGTTTGGCGGCTTCCATTACGATAATCCCCGCGAGGTCTACGCGGAGTTTCGCTGGCATTTCCATTTCTAATTAAGCGTGGGCGCGCGTAAAATGCTGGGTAGCGCTCACCTGAAAAATGAGGGAAGAATGAAGCAAAAAGCATTTCGCATCGCACATTCGTATTCCGCAACGGTGGCCGCCCTGGCCATCGCGCTTGTGGCTGTAAGCATTGCGGGCTGCTCCAAGAAAGCTCCGGAATCGACTCAGCAGGCGCAGCAGTCGACGCAGCCGCCTGCGAACGCGAAGGTCTACCACCTGCACGGAAAAGTTCTGTCGATCGACCAGGCGAATAAGTCGCTCATGATCGATGGCGACGAAATTCCCGGGTTCATGGCGGCGATGACGATGCCGTACCCCGTGCGCAGCAAGGATGATCTGGCAAAGGTCAACCCGGGCGACGAAATCACGGCGGACATTATCGTTCCGCAGGGCGACGAATCGCCGTACGTCCAAAATATCGTCGTCGTAAAGAAGGGCACAGGCACTTCGCCGGCCGCGACAAGCGATCACCAGCCGCAGCCCGGCGACGCCGTTCCCGATTTCGCGCTGATCGATCAAAACGGCAAACGGATTCAGCTAAGCTCCTACCGCGGCGACGCGCTGCTCATTACGTTCATTTACACGCGCTGCCCGTTCAAGAATTTCTGCCCGCTGGTCTCGCATAATTTCGCGCAGATTTACGCTGACACGAAATCGAATCCGCAACTCACCGCGCATATGCGCCTGCTCAGCGTCAGCTTCGATCCCGATCACGATACACCGGCAGTTTTGCGCCAGTATGCGAAGACGTTTAACGGCGTCACTCACGGAACGCCGTACAGCCGCTGGGAATTTGCCGTGATTCCGAAAGACGAACTTCACAAAGTGACGGACTTTTTCGGCGTGACGGTCGCGAATCAAAACGGGACATTTGTCCACTCGATGAGCACGAGCGTGATTACGCCCGACGGAAAAATCTATAGCTGGCGGGAAGATACCGACTGGAAGCCGGACGATCTGATCGCCGATGCGACGGCCGCGCTTTCGCCGAATGCGGCCCAGGAAGTGCCGCCTTCTATGCGCGGCGCCGGCGGCGAAATCGCGCCGTCGGCGACCAATTAACGATTAATTTTCGCGTTCGAGGATGAAGTCGGGCACGGCGAGAAGAGCGCGACGGTATTCCGTATCCGGCAATTCTGAGAGGCATTCCTTTGCGCGATCCACGTAGGCGCGCGCGAGGTTTGAAGCGCGTTCGAGCGCGCCTGTCTCGCGCACGAGCCGCGTGATCTGTTCCGGCCGAACGCTGACAAACTCGCGCTCCTCGAGAACTTTCCCCACAAGCCGACGACCTTCGCTATGCCCATTGCCCTTGGAAGATTGCGCGGCCTGCAACGCGAAAATCAGCGGAAGCGTGACCTTGCCTTCTTTAAGGTCGCTCAGGACGGGCTTGCCCAGCTTTTCGAGTGAGGCAGTGAAATCAAGAAGATCGTCCACCAACTGAAATGCAAGGCCGGCATTGCGACCGTATTCGGCGAGCGCTTCTTCGACGCGCTCCGGCTGTTTTCCCAGCACTGCGCCCAGCCGCGCGCATCCGCTGAAAAGGCACGCCGTCTTGCGATACGCAAGCTCGGTCGCTTCGGCTTCGGTGAGATCGATCTGGCCGAGCCGCGTCAGTTGCAGGAGCTCGCCTTCGACCATGTTTTGCGTGAGATCGATCAGAATATCGAGGACGGTAAAGTTGCGCTCGCGCAGGGCCATTTCAAACGACTGCATATAGAGCCAGTCGCCCGCGAGCACGCTCATGTGGTTGCCCCAGCGAGCGTTGGCGCTGGGACGTCCGCGGCGAGTGTTCGCGCCGTCGATCACGTCGTCATGAACAAGCGTGGCGCTGTGGATCATCTCGACGACGGCGCCGAGGCGAATCGCGCTCTCACCGCGATATCCGCAAGCAGACGAGGAAAGCAACAGGAGCGCAGGACGCACACGCTTGCCGCCACCTTCGCGAAGGTAGCTGGTAATTTCGACGACGGGGTCAATCGCACCGCCATTCTGGGCGGCGATCTCCTGCTCGACGAGAGCCAGATCGTCCCGGACCAGATCGAAGATACCCTTTGCGAGCTGAACGGCGAATGCCATCCCGAGTGTATTAACTGGCCCCTTGTCTGCCGCCCGAACTGACCGGAGCGTTCAGTTTAAAAAACGCCCGGAAGTTCTCCGCGGTGCGTGATGCCACTTCTTCGCTGGCTAAGTTTCTCACAACTGCCAATGCCCGCGCCACCTCAACAACGAAGGCGGGTTCATTGCGCTTGCCGCGACGGATTTGCGGCGCAAGAAACGGCGAATCCGTTTCCGTCAAGATGCGGTCGAGAGGAAGCTGCCGGGCGACTTCGTGGAGATGCTTCATCTTGGGATAAGTGAAATTGCCGGCGAAGGAGATCCTAAAGCCCATGTCGAGGCCGCGGCGCGCTTCCTCCATCGCTGCCGTGAAACAATGAAAGATGCCGCCGAGACCGCTCGATGCCCAATCTTCTTCGAGGATGGCAAGGCAATCGGGCCAAGCGTCGCGGCAATGGATCACGATCGGCTGCTTGGCCGCGCGCGCCAATGCCAGTTGACGGCGAAAGACCCGCTGCTGCACGTCGCGCGGCGAGTGGTCGTAAAAATAATCGAGGCCCATTTCACCCCAGGCGAGCACGCGCGGATGCTTCGCCAATTCTGCGAGCGAGGCGAAATGTTCTTCTGTGGCGGCACTGGCATCGTGCGGATGGACGCCGACTGTCGCGTAGATCCAATCGTGCTGCTCGGCAAACGGGATCGCGGCGTCGATGCGTTCGGCCGGACTCGTGCCGCTGCCGATGGCGAGAATAGCCCCGACGCCCGCGGCGCGCGCGCGCTCGAGCATCGCCTCTCGATCTTCCGCGAAGGCGTCGCCCTCCAGGTGCGCATGTGAATCAACGATCTGCATTGCGAATTCCGATTTTCGGTTTTACAGATTTGCGTTTTTGATTGCGATTAGAAAGGCATCGCACACTGATAATGCAAGACTTAGCTCGATTTCTAACTCTGCGCAGTTGCGATTAGAAACTTCGCTTTATGTTCGTCGCCAGCCACGGTCGTCAACTATGCCCATCGAAAAACGCGCGCAAACATCGCGCGCAACGATGGCCGCTACAAAGGCAAAACCAATTCAACTGCCGCCCGACCGAAAGGCGGGTCGGCCTCTACAAAACCAACACCCACAACCCCTCCGGCCGGATCATCGGGATTCGATTTATTTGATCCTTGCTCCGGGAACGATGTCTTCGCCAAACGTACACAGGACGGGTTTGCCGTCGGCTACCGAGGCTGCGAGAAGCATGCCGTTGGATTCGAGGCCGCGCATCTTTCTCGGCGCGAGATTCGCCACGACGACGATCTTGCGGCCGACCAATTCTTCGGGCGAGTAGGCGAGGGCGATCCCGGCGAGGATTTGGCGGACTTCTTCGCCGATGTCGACTTGGAGCTTCAGGAGCTTGTCCGCGTTCGGGATGCGTTCGGCGGATTTGATGACGCCTACGCGGAGATCGATCTTCATTAAATCGTCTATGGCAATCTTAGAGTCAGTGGCTAGTAGCGAGTGGCTAGTGGCTAGCCCGCCTGATTGCTGACCGGCTGCGGCGGCGGCGCTGGCCGCTGCTGCCTTTGCTGGCCCCGGCTCGATGGCCGAATCGGTTTCGTTCGCTCGCGGAGCGGGCGCTGGTGCTCCGGGATTCTTGATTTCACTTTCCATGGCTTCGATTTTCTCCATTGCTTCTTTTTTGTCTACTCGCGGGAACACCGCTTCGGGCTTGCCGATTTTTGTTCCGGGCTTGAGATCGCCCCACTTCAACTGATCGATTCGAACGTCGGCCAGTTTCCCCGGCTGGCCGAGTTGCTCCCAAATTCTTTCCGTGGCACTGGGAATTGCGGCGTGGGCAAGAACCGTCACAATGCGAACGCATTCGGCCGCACAGTAAAGGACGTAACCGAGTAATTCGCGTTGTTCTGTATCCTTTGCCATAAGCCAAGGTTTGCAGAGCGTCAGGAATTGGTCGGCGAGGGAGATCAGAGCCCAAATTTCGACGAGGGACTCCGAAAAATCCGAACGTTCGAGCGCGCCCATCACTGTAGAGCTACGATCCTCGAACTCTTCCTTTAGTGTCTGGCCGAGTCCAACCCGATCATGCGTTCCTTGGAGAACTGGTCCCGAGTCAGGGATATGCGAATTTGGGATCTCAGAGCTGCAATATTGCTCAATCATGGTAAGGGTGCGGCTGGCGAGGTTGCCGAGGCCATTCGCCAGATCCGCGTTGTAGCGCGTGATTAGGGCTTCGCGGGAGAAGTTGCCGTCCTGGCCGAAGACGGTTTCGCGCAGGAGGTAATAGCGCAGTGCGTCATTGCCGAGGACTTTGACGATCGGCTCGGGATAGGCGACATTGCCCTTCGACTTGCTCATCTTTTCCTGTTCGAAGAGGAGCCAGCCGTGGGCGAAGACTTTTTTCGGCAACGGCAATTCGGCGGCCATGAGGAATGCCGGCCAGTAGACCGCGTGGAAACGGATGATTTCCTTGCCGATCATGTGAACGTCGGCGGGCCAGAACTTGTTGAATTGGGCGTTGCCCTCGGGGATTGCGGCGACGCCCTCAGGGGCTGAAGCCCTTTCTTTGTTTGCCGCACTTATGTCGGAGCTGAAGCTTCGACCCCCTGAAAGGCTAAGATCGCCCTCGCCGTAGCCGATGCCGCTCATGTAGCTGGTGAGCGCGTCGTACCAGACGTAAAACACGTGATCGGGATCGTCCGGCCAGGGGATGCCCCACTTGATCGTCTTGCGGCTGATCGAAACGTCTTTCAGTCCTGCTTCGACGAAGCTTTTCACTTCATTGAAGCGAAAATCGGGCTGCACCCATTGGGGATTCGCCGCGTAAAAGTCCAGCAGCTTCTGTTGGTAGGCCGAAAGCCGGAAAAAGTAATTTTCTTCGGAGATGAGCTCGGCGGGGCGGCCGCAAATCTGGCAATTGGCCGGCTCGGGCGTATCGCTCACGTAGAGATTGTCGTAGATGCAGTATCGGCCTTCGTACTTTTTCTTGTAGATCGCGTCGGGCGAGCGTTTCAGAGTGCGGCGAACGAGCGTTTGTACGGCGCGCGCGTGTTCCGGCGAAGTGGTGCGGACGAAATCCGTGTACTGAATGCCGAGCAACTTCCAGAGATCGCGAAAAATCTGCTGATTTTTATCGACGAGCTGTTGCGGCGTGACTCCCTGCGCTTCGGCGGCGCGCTCGATGTTGACGCCATGCTCGTCCGTGCCGGTGAGATAGGCGACTTCATAGCCGCACATGCGCTTGTAACGTGCGATCACGTCACAGACGATTGTCGTGTACGCCGAGCCGACGTGAGGGCGCGAGTTGGCGTAGTAAATTGGGGTGGTGAGGTAAAACTTCTTGGAATCAGTCATTTGTAGTCGGTTTCTAGGTTATCGCAACCGGCGGCATTCGCGAAAGCGGAGATAGGGCGAGCGGCACGACGGCAAAACCAAGAGTGGTCCTTCGCCCGCTTTCAGCGGACTCAGGATGACGACGTTTACTTTTTCTTGGAAAATGAAACGCGAGACATGAGCGACAAACGTCGAAATCGGGGCACCGCGGAGGCCTGCCCGCGGCAGGCAGGCGCAGAGTTCCACAGAGGAAGCACGCACAGAACACCGCAGAACCATCTGCGTGCGGAGCGGTCGCTCAGGGGCGCAGCAAGCATGCGCCCCTACGGCCTAGGTGCTATTCTCACATTCACTCGTATACTATCTGCGGTCTCATTCATCTGTGTGAACGCAGATTTAGTAGGCGGAGGCGATTGAGTGGGAGGCGTAATTCCCCTTTCGGATGCGTCGCGGCGCCCGCGAAGCTTCCCTATCGTGACGGCGGCGATCATTGCGATCAACGTGGTTGTGTTCCTGCTCGAACTCAATGGCGGCGACGCGTTCGTTATGCGCTGGTCGCTAGTGCCTGCCAATATCGTCGCGGGACACGCGTGGATTACCGTGCTCACGTCAATGTTCATGCACGGGAGCTGGTCGCACATTCTGGGCAACATGATTTTCCTGTGGGCGTTCGGGCCGGAAATCGAAGACGCGATGAATCCGTTGCGCTACGCGATCTTCTATTTGCTCGGCGGATTCGCGGCGATGCTGGCGCAGGTCGCGGTCGATCCGCATTCGACGGTGCCGAATCTGGGCGCGAGCGGCGCGATTGCGGCGGTGATGGGCGTGTTTCTGGTGACGTATCCGCGCGACAAAATCAAGTCGGTGCTCTTTATCGGCTGGTTCGGACGAATCACGATGATTCCGGCATTTGTGCTGATCGGCGTGTGGTTCCTGATTCAACTGGTCAGCTACGGCGTGATCACGCATGTGCCAACAACGGCCGGCTCTGGTGGCGGTGTCGCGTACATGGCGCATATCGGCGGCGTGGCGTTTGGCGCGCTGCTGGGGCGGTTATTTGAGGATGCCGACCGCATCGCGGCACAGCGGGTGATGAATGATTACGATTGAAGCGGTCGG
>DATEME010000188.1:0-2183 GCA_035275865.1 Candidatus Acidiferrales bacterium
GCGAGAAGGGCCAGACAGCGGCCAGGATGGGAGTGAAGGCGCTCTTGCAACTGGGGCAGGGATTGTTCCTCAAGCGCATCGGACAGCACTTGCAGCAGGGCGTTGCGGATCAACGCCACGTTGGCCAGCAGGCGGCTGTGGCGCGAGCGTGAGCCGTCCTCTCCCATCAACGCGTCGCGCCGCCAGTGATTGCGTACTTCTACCCCGCCCCAGTGCCCCCGGATCAAATCCAGCCATTGCGGGGGCGTATGTTCTGTGGCCAACGCACTCGACAAATAATAGCGCGATTCGGTGGTGCTGTGGCCGGTCTTTTTGACCGTCCGCGCACTGCGCAGCACGATCAGCGTGCGGGCGTAGGGGAAGTCGGCCGCGAGGGGTTCGATGTCGAAGGCGTGCAGGTGCCAGCTCTGGACGCGTCCGTGTCCGGACTCGGTGTGGACAAAAAGGGGGTGTCTTTCAACCCGTCCAGTCCTTGGGCCCCTTGGAGCAGCTTGGGCTGGTTGCCTTTGATCTGGAACAGATAATCGCCGCCTTTTTCCACGATGGTCCGGCCGTGTGCTCGTTGGCAGTGCAAGGGATCGGCCGTGATGAGTTTGCCGTCCAGGGCCGGCAACTTCTCCAGCAGCGCCGCCGCCGCCGTCTGTTCGCAGCGCGGGGTGTTTTCTTTCTGGTCGTAAACGGCCATGGCCTGCGGCGCGCCATCCTCGTGTTGGGCCAGGGTAAGCAAGCCAATGTGCTCGCGAATCATTTTACCGTCCAGGGCCAGCGCTGTCGGCAGCGTCCCGGCCCGGCTTTGCAACCACCCGTTGAGCCGCGTAGCGAACGCTTCGGGATCCATGCGCGTCAATACCTGATAGAACACGCCATAGCCGGGCACTTGATAAAAGCGCCGCGTGCCTTTTTTCAACGGCAAGCCCAGGCGGCGGCGCTGGTTTTGCGTCAACGTCGTGGCAAAGCGCGCCATCTCGGCGATCTCCCGCCGCCCCGCCAGCAGCGCCAGGGCGACGAGCGTCAGCACCGGGCCGATCCGATAACGGGTGTTGTCATCGCGCGGATCAGGTGCCTGGCGAAACACATCCAGCAATGAATCCAATTGCTCGGCGTTGACCGGCAGCGTCCCGGAAGGCGCCGCGCTCAACCCGGCGCGACACTCTTCAGGCACCTGGAGCGCGCGCAGCCGTTGGCGAGCCTCAGCTACCAGCGGCCGCAACCACAACTTTTTCGGCCGTTCATTGGCGATGTAGAAGTCGGCCCGATGCCGACTGTAGCCCGCGCTCAAACCCACGGGTTCCCAGTTGCTGGCCTTGTAGCAGGTGCCAGCGTAAGCCTCCGGATCGGTAAAACTCTCGGCCAACAGCGGGCGATACCCAAAGCGTTGTTGCCATTGCTCGGGCAAGACGCCTAGCGCCGCACTCAGGACTTGGCTGGCCAGATTCGGAGACTCTCCTTTGCCATTGAGCACCAGAAAACGGCGGTTCTGCACCACGAGCTTGAGCCGCTCCAGCCGTTGCGGGGCGCTCCAGCCAATCCACCGGTCGCGATCTTTGAGCGCGTAGCAGGCCGGCCCCCAGACCAGCAGCGCCACGGGCCTGCCCTCCCACTCGACCACCTGCCGCAAGTAATCGCCCACCGGGCGGCCGGCTCCCAAATAATGATGATCGGCCAATGATTCATCGAACCACGGCAGTTGATCCTCCGAGGGGAGACGCACCACGATCGCGGAACCATGACTTGAGGCCGCCACCACAGAAGATTGCGTTTTCATCCGAGCCTACGACAGCAAAAATCCCGCTCCGTGTCTAGCCCGAATTTTACGCGGTGAACTTCAATGACTTGAGTCCCCAAAAAAATTCACCCTGGGGAGATGGGGGGGAGAAAAGAGTAGATGGGTGAGAGTAAAAGAGAGTGAGGTCCGCTGCTCGAACCGGGGACTGAAAAGTCCCCTGAACCCGCCGACAGGAATGTCGGCGCTACGTGTAGCGCGGGCTTTCCAGCCTGCGGGTTCAGGCGACTTTCCAGTCGCCTGTTCCCCACTCACTTTTATCACGCCCGATAAGTGCGGCGTACGTCGCTAAGAGCTTGGCTTCGCCTGGGCCGCCGTGTTACCAACCTGCCTCGAAATGTTGCCCCTACGCTGTCAGAGCGGTCATTGGCTCTTCCTCGCGCTGCTCACCGTGCTGCCG
>DATEME010000189.1:0-3967 GCA_035275865.1 Candidatus Acidiferrales bacterium
TGCGCCCACCGGAAAGAAATCGCTGGCCGACCTCTTCGAAGGCCGCAGCCAGTTGTTCGTCTACCACTTCATGTTTGGGCCCGATTGGAAAGAGGGCTGCCCAAGCTGTTCGATGGTCGCTGACGGTTTTGACGGCGTAAACGTCCACCTTGCTCAGCGCGACGTGACGCTTACGGCCATTTCGCGCGCTCCGCTCGCGCAAGTCGAAGCGTTCAAAAAGCGCATGGGCTGGCGTTTCAACTGGGTTTCGTCATTCGGTAGCGACTTCAATCGCGATTTTCGCGTAACGTTCACAAAAGACGATCTTGCCCAAGGGAAAGTGTATAACTTCGGCACCAGCGGCTTCGCCGCGGAAGAAGCGCCGGGCCTCAGCGTGTTTGCAAAGCGGGGAAGCGACGTATTTCACACCTATTCCAGCTATGGCCGCGGTCTGGACGAATTACTCGGCGTCTACTTCATGCTGGATCGCGTGCCAAAAGGCCGCAATGAAGAAGGGATCGTCCCGTATCCAATGGCTTGGGTCCGTCATCATGACCGCTATGACGCAGGCAAGCTTGTCGATCTGAAATAGGATCGCGGCTCGATCTGACGGGGCTAAGCCAGATCACGCTTATTCGAGCAGCTAACTAAACAAGGAGACTGAGACCATCGCCAGCTCTCCTATCTGCTTCGCGACGAGCGGTCCTTCACCGGAAAAACGAGAAAAACAGAAACCGAGTATTCAACTACATGCGGGCGCTGACGACCGGCACCATCCATACGCCATATCCGTGCGGATCGCGAATATTCGCAATCATCTGATTGAAATACGCGACGGCATTTTCCCGCGAAATCGGCGTCTTTTCCGCGATGATGCCGGCGTAGCCGTCCCGCCATGCCTCGATGATCGCCGCAAACGTTTCGCGCGGCACGCGAATCGTATCGACCACGATGTAGTCCATCGTAATCTGCCGCAAATTCATGTTCGATAGAATTCGAAAAATATGGCGCCCGATAAACAGATCGGTTCCGGTCGCGGTAGCCATGCTCGCAGGCGCCACGTGCCAGAAATCGCGCGGGTCGGGCTCGCCGTTTTCGAAATGCAGCATCCCGTAATCCTCCGGAATCAGGTGCAGATAGCCTCCGGGTCTCGTCACTCGGGCCAGTTCGCCGATTACACGCTCAGGGTAGGGAATTGAATGAATCACGTGCCGGCAGACCGTCAGGTCAAATGAGCGATCCGGCAGTGGCAGTTCGAAAATGCTCTGATGTTGAAATCGAAGCCGCGGAGCGAGCTTCGCATAACGCGACCGCGCAAGATCAAGATGCGCGTCGATAATATCGACTCCCAGCACGCTCGCCTCTGGGAAAAGCTCGGCAAGCCGTGAAGCCCCTTCGCCCGTGCCGCATCCGGCATCGAGTATCCGAGCCTCATTCGGAAGTTCGTAGCGCCGCAGCAACGGAGCTTCCTGCGGCCAGATCGCGCGCGCCTGCGCCTCCAGGTTGCGCACCATCGACTCATCGGCCATCTGCTTCGCTTGCGGATTCAGATCAGTCAACGCGCTGCCACCTGGCAATTGCAGCCCACTGCACGCAGTTCGGCCCGGACGAAAATGTAGAGGAGGCCGCTTCGCAGATTGTAGCAGCAGCGCAAGAGATAATGCGCCGCGGAAAATCGCCCTGTGGTTTACAACGACGCCGCTTGGCCGTTTTTGCCGGCCGGCGCGCTCTCATTTAAGATCAGCCAATAAAGCCCCAAATGCCTCACAGCCTCTATAAAACTCCCGAACTCCACCGGCTTGCGAACGTAACTGTTCGCTCCGAGGCCGTAGCCTTCGATCCGGTCGCGCTCCTCGTTTGACGAAGTAAGAATCACGACGGGCAGCAGTTTCGTCCGCGGATCGGAACGCAGTGCTTTCAGAACCTCGAAGCCGGACACTTTCGGCAGCTTCAAATCGAGCAAAATCACGTGCGGCATCACGCGGGTATCGCGTCGGGCGTGCGTGCCGGTCCCGAAAAGATAATCCAGCGCTTCGGCGCCGTCGCGCGCGATCACCACCTCATTCTTGATATTGTTCTTTTGCAACGCACGCAACGTCAGCGCTTCGTCGTCCGGATTGTCCTCGATCAACAGAATAGGCCGCGTCTCCATTCGTCTCTCCATTTGCTGCAGTCAGTGTGAAATAAAAAGTTGCGCCTTTTTCGACGGCGCTCTCCGCCCACACCCTCCCGCCGTGGCGCCGGACGATTCGCTGCACGGTCGCAAGGCCCACGCCCGTACCCGGAAACTCCGTTGCACCGTGAAGCCGTTGAAATGCGCCGAAGAGTTTTTGCGAATATGCCGGGTCAAATCCCGCGCCGTCGTCCTTCACATAGAAAACCATACCGTCGCCGTGCCGCTCCGCGCCAAACTCGATTCGCGCGCTTTCGTGCCGCGAAGTATATTTCCACGCATTCCCGAGAAGATTATCCAGCACGACGCGAATGAGCCGTGGGTCGCCATAAGCGTGGACGCCTTCGCGAATGATCCACTCGACGTTACGCGTTTCATTCGTGCGCGCAAGTTCGTCTGCCACCGCCTGCGCCGTTCTCGAAAGGTTGATGCGCTCGGGTTCCATTTCGAGCCGCGAAAGTCGCGAGAGATTCAGCAAGTCGTCGATCAAGACGCCCATCCGCTGCGTCGCAGCCCGCACGCGGTGAAGATGACTTTTGGCAAGGGTGTCGAGCTTCTCGCCGTAGTCTTCTTCCAACGCAAGGCTGAATCCGTCGATGCTCCGTAGCGGCGCGCGCAGATCGTGCGACACTGAATACGAGAACGACTCGAGCTCTTTATTCGCCGCCTCTAATTCAACGGTCCGCTCCTGCACGCGCTGTTCCAGTCCGTCATGTGCAGTCTGGAGATTTCGGTCGCGCACCTCGATCTGTGCGAGCATTTCGTTGAACGTCGTAGTCAGCAGTGTCAATTCCGTGCCCTCCGCGGCATGAGCGACGCGAACGCTGTAATCCTTCTCTCGCGTAACGACTCGCGCGGCGTCTGCGAGCCTTGCGATGGGGGTCACAATCGCCCGCCGGGCCACTCGCGAGACAAACAGCGCGAGCAACACCGACAGTGCGAGCACGCCGCCCGCAATTTCAGCGTAGGTCCTGATCCGCGTCACCAGCGCCAGCAGATCGGACTCGATGAATATGTAGCCGACGAGTTTCCCGTCGAACGTGATTCGACGTGTTAGCGTTACAGTCTCGTCCGTGAATGAGCTGTTCTCGCTTTCATCGGGATGGATTTGCGGCGTCGCGGGAATTCGCGCTGTCGCGTCACGCTGATATGTCGCAAACGCTTTTCCCTCCGGCGTGTAGATTCGCGCCGAGACGATGTGTGAAGCCGCCTTGAACGGAGCAAGCGCGCGCTCAGCCGTCTGCGGATCGTCAAACGTCAGTGCGGAGATCACGCTTGATCCGGCGACGCGAGCCTGCGTCGAAAGATTTGTCACGATCGATTGGCGAAATGCCGCAATGTCATATGCCACGAACCCCGCACAGGCAAGCAACAGCGCCAGCGTGCTTACCAGCATGTTCATTCGCGTCAATTTTGCGGCGATCGACGACGTTTTGTGCGGATTCATGGTCCAGCAGTTCCTGCTCTCAGCATTCTCGCAATCCCGGACAATTGCAGCAATGAATTACGGGCCTTCGGCTTTGCTGTATATATAAATTTCAATGACGCAGATTCAGAATTCGTGCGTCGCTTGCTTTTCGTCAGCGCATGAATCAGCGCCGTAGGCGCGGCACAAGCCTCGGGCGCGTTCCGCGGGCAATGAAGTCCTCTCCTTCCACCGCCTGCTACGATTCCCTTCGTACCGCGAGCGCCACTTCGAGCAGATCAGAACTCAGAGTGAGCCCCGCATTCTCGGCATTCTTTACGTTCACTTCGAAACGGACTTTACCGCCATCCACCACAAATTGAATCATCCCGCCCCGCTGCGAAAAATCC
>DATEME010000190.1:0-1139 GCA_035275865.1 Candidatus Acidiferrales bacterium
GCTTTGGCCGACTATCATCGCTTGCCTGCGGTATACCCGTTGCGGTTCTTTGCCACTGGCGGGGGACTGATGGCCTACGGGGCTGATCTAGTGGAGCTGTTGCGTCTCTCAGCTTCCTATGTCGATCGCATCTTGCGCGGTGCGCGTCCCAGCGATCTACCAGTTCAATCGTCGACCAAATTCGAGTTGATCATCAACCTCAAGACCGCCAGGGCACTCAGCCTCGATGTCCCGGCGACCTTGCTCGCCCGCGCCGACGAGGTGATCGAATGATGTGAAGGGAGGTTCAAAATGAAACTTGCCCGCCGACAATTTCTGCATCTGGCCGCGGGCGCAGCCGCGCTGGCGGCGCTATCGCGCGTGGCATGGGCGCAAGCCTATCCGTCGCGTCCGATCACCGTGATCGTGCCATTCGCGGCCGGTGGATCGAGCGATGTCATCGCCCGTATCGTTGGCGAGCACATGTCGCGCACGCTCGGTCAGCAATTCATCAACGAGAACATCGTGGGCGCTGGCGGCACCACCGGCACGGTCCGAGCGATGCGCGCCAACCCCGACGGCTATACCATAGAGATGGGCCACATGGGGACGCACGCCGCTTCCGTCGCGTTCTATCCTAACCTCGCCTACAAGCCGGATGTCGATTTCGCGCCTATCGGCCTAGTCATCGAGCAGCCGGTGATGATTGTGGCAAGGAGGGACTTTCCGCCGAAGGACCTGAAGGAATTCGTGGACTATGTGAAAGCGAATGCCGACAAGCTTAATATGGCGCATGCCGGCATCGGATCGAATACCTTCAACTTTTGCGTCATGCTCAACGCGCTCCTGGGCGTGAAGCCCACCCTGGTCCCTTTCAGCGGCTCGGGGCCCGCCACTAATGCGTTGATCGGTGGCCAGGTCGATTACATGTGCAACGCGATCCCGGAGGCTGGTTCGCAGGTCCAGGCCGGGATGATCAAGGCCTATGCGATCGGAAGCGCGCAGCGCAGCCCAGCCCTACCGAATGTCCCGACCGCGAAGGAAGCCGGACTGCCGGAATTCCAGGCCATGCCCTGGTGGGCCTTGTTTGCGCCCAAGGGAACGCCGCAGCCAATCCTTGATCGGCTCACCGACGCCCTCGACAGGGCCCTCGACGACGA
>DATEME010000191.1:0-3590 GCA_035275865.1 Candidatus Acidiferrales bacterium
GACAAGCGAAAGGGCGTCGGATTGACCACGGGCGTCGCCCCTATCACCATCTCCGCAATCAATCTGCCGGCACCAGGTCCGATGCCGAAACCGTGACCGGAAAATCCGGTCGCAATGAAGAAGCCCGGCACTTTGTCGACCGCGGAAATGACCGGAATGGCGTCCGGCATGACATCAATCATGCCAGCCCAGGTTTCCGCGATAGGAATGTTGCGGAACGCAGGGAACGCTTCGGCGATGCTGGCGCGCGCCCGTTCGATGACGAAGCGGTCCGGCTCGGGGTCAAGCACCCGTACATGCTCGAACGGTGAAGGCGCATCGAGATTCCAGTGCCGGGGCGTCTTCCATTCATCGACAAACCGACGGCCAACGCGAAAATGCAATTTCTTCCAGTGGATGCGAGTCGCCGGCAAATATTGCCGGAAAAGACGGAAGCTGTCGGGTACAAGGTCGACCAGTCGCTCACCTGCACTCGAGACCGTGTAGCCCCCGTCCATACGTTTGCGATAGCCAAACCGTCGGCCCGCAGCCGAGATTTCCGGCCCGCCATCGAGCCGCTCGGTCCGCATAACCGAGGCGAGGACACTCAATTGCGGCAGCTCGATCCCGAGATTGCTGCAGAACAGGCGCGACCAGGCGCCGCCGGCCAACACCACCGAGCCGCAGGCGATTCGGCTCCTTTCGGTAACCACACCTACCACGCGGCCTGCCGCAGTCTCGATGCCGCGCACCGCGCAACCGGTAAGGACGGTCGCTCCGTGACGACGCGCCGCCCGGGCGATCGCCGGCCCCGCCATTTGCGGCTCGGCCTTGCCATCGGTCGCCGTAAAGAGCGCACCGGCATATTCCTTCGCGATGCCTGGCAAGCGTCGCGCGATTTCAGCGCTGCCAATGATCCGGCTATCCAGCTGATACTGGCGCGCATGGTCGAGCCAGTCTTCGAACCGTGCGAGATCCGCCCGCGTTTCAGCCAGATACATGATGCCAGAAGTACGGAAGCCGGTCTCGGCCTCGACCATCTCGTTCATGCCCTCCCATATCCGCAGACTCTCGATGGCCAGCGGCAGTTCGCGCGGATCGCGCGCCATCTTCCGGCACCAGCCCCAATTGCGGCTCGACTGCTCGTGGGCAATGTGTCCCTTCTCGCACAGTGCGACCGAAACGCCCTTCCGTGCCAAGAACAGCGCCGTACTGGTGCCGATGATCCCACCGCCAACAATGACGACATCAACGCGGGTAGGCAGGGCCTCATCGGAGGGGACTGAATCGACACGAGGCCCCATGCTGTTTCCTTTGGCTTCGCTCACGGCTAGGTCTCACCACGTTAACCGCGATCCCTCCCCTAGTGATAGCGCTCAGGATCGCGAAGCGATTTAGTTGCCATGGCACGGAAGAACCCTGCCGATTGCGGTACTGTAGGTCCGCTTACTGATGTACTGCGGAGATTGAGAACGGCCCATAGCGACCTGCTTCGGTCGCGCACTACCCGAACCGGTCATCGACGGATCAGCGTTCGAATCGGACGTCGAGCTGCGATTTGGATGCGCTAAAGTTTGATATTCGCCGCTCGGATGACCTTGCCCCATTTCTCGTTCTCAGCAGCGAGAAACTTTCCGAACTCTGCGGGTGAAGTTGCAAAAACGTTTTCACCCCAATCGGTAATGGTCTGTTTGATTTTGGGATCGGCGAGACCGGCATTGATCGCCTTGTTGAGCGTATCGATGATTGGCGCTGGCGTATTCTTGGGGGCGACAACGCCCACCCAGCCGAGCGATTCATAGCCGGGTACAACCTCGGCAATGGTCGGCACGTCCGGCAACGCTGGTATGCGTACTGCGCCGGTGACCGCAAGCGCGCGCAATCTGCCCGCTTTGATGTGCTCCGTCGCCTCGGCGATGTTGGCGAAGTAGACCTGCACCTGCTGGCTCAGCAGGTCGGTGATCGCCGGCGCCCCACCGCGATAGGGCACGTGCAACATGCGTATGCCTGTCATGCTCCGAAACAGTTCCCAGGAGACGTGCGGTGCAGAGCCCACACCCGGGGAAGCCACCGTGATGCTGTCAGGCATGGCCTTCGCTGCAGCGATGAGTTCAGGGACTGAGCGGGCCGAGAACGAGGGATGGACGACGACGACCAGCGGCGCCCGGTATATGCTCGCGACCGGCGTCGTGTCGCGCATGAAACTGAACTTGAGGTCCGTGTAGATAATCTCGTTGCGCAATTCGGTCGATCCGCAAACGCTTAGCATGTAACCGTCCGGCGCCGCACGAACGACGGCTTCGAGGGCGATGTTGCCGGTGGCCCCCGGACGGTTCTCGACCACGAACGAGCGGCCGAATTGCTTGGAAAGCCACTCGGCGATCAGGCGCGCATGGACGTCGTTCGTGCCGCCGGCAGGAAAGCCGACGATGAGGCGCACCGGCCCGGTCGGATAGGCTTGCGCTCGCGCAATGCGGGCCGTCGCAGGCACTGCCGCAATACCCGCGGCCAGATGTAGGAATTTGCGGCGAGGAAGTTTCATCGCACCCCCAGAAGCGTATGCGTTCGTAATCTTACAACGGTCAGCGTATCTACGACACTCATCTACGGTATTCGCCGAATAAAAACGGACAATATTGGAGGTAAAGCGGACATTGGGCGAGAAGGGTTCACTGTGCCGCCGACGCTCATTGCCATCGCCGACGAGGTGATCGAATAGCGGTACTTTTTGCTGCGGTGCGTTTGTCCGCTTTTGGCACAATGCTGGAGTGCGCCCTTGATAGTGGACAGTTTCAGGCGGCGGTTTTGACAGGTTGCTGGGCGTGGCGATCCTCGTATTGCGCGGGGCTCAGATAGCCTAGTGCGGAGTGGAGTCTGCGAGTGTTGTAAACCTCGTCGATGAAGCGGGGAAGGTCAGCTGTAACGTCCTCGAAGGTTTCGTATGTCATCAGATACACGGCTTCGACCTTGAGTGTCTTCATGAAGCTCTCGACCTTGGCGTTGTCGTAGGGATTGCCGCGCCGGCCCATGGAGCCGGTGAGACCGTGCTTTTGCAAGACGGCGCGATAGTCTTCGGAGGCATACTGCGACCCACGGTCGGAATGATGCACGCAACCCCTTGGCGGATTGCGGGCGCTGATGGCGGCCTTGAGCGCCGCAACAGCGAGCCGTGCATCGATCGAGCGGCTGATGGCGTAACCTACGACCCGACGGGACCAAGCATCGAGGATCGCAGCCAAGTACACAAAGCCGGTCGCGATTGTGACATAGGTGATGTCGGCTACCCACAGTTGGTTCGGGCCATCCAATCTCATGTTCTTTGCGAGATTGGGGAAGATCGGATAGTTGTGATCGCTATCCGTCGTCGCGACAAAACGCCTCCGCTGCTTTGGATTCAACGCCTGCTCGCGCATGAGCCGGCGGATTTTCTTAGCGTTCACGACAATGCCACGATGGCGTAGTTCGGCGTTAACACGCCGATAGCCATAGGCTTCGAACTCGTCGCAAATCGTTTTCATCTCCGCAACGATGGTCAGGTCGCGCGCGCGGGCATCGGGCATGTCGTAAAAAGTAGAGCGACCAATCCCCATTAGCCGGCATCCTTCTGCGAT
>DATEME010000192.1:0-1052 GCA_035275865.1 Candidatus Acidiferrales bacterium
GGTCGACGGACAGGCCGATAATCTTGACGCCGCGCTTGTCGAACTCGGGCTTGATCTTGGCCATGTAGCCGAGTTCGGTGGTGCACACTGGCGTGAAATCCTTAGGGTGCGAGAACAGCACCGCCCAGGAATTGCCGATCCAATCGTGGAAACTCACAACGCCTTCGGTTGTCTCCGCTTCGAAATTCGGAGCAGTATCGCTGATCTGTAGGGTCATCACAGTTCTCCTCTCAATAGCATGTTTCTAGTTTCCCGGCTCTCGCGCGGCCTAGCGCGATTGAGCTGGTCGCATCGATGCTTCTATTCGATCACTCATCTGGCGCCTCGTACACGTAAAACCGCATTAACGGCGAATCGCCGGGCTTCTCGCCTGCGAGAGTACGGCCAGTAATTGCTTGCCGCGCCTTCAGTACAAATTCAAAAGCGAAATTTCCATCGCGAACTAGGACACTTTTGCCACGCGCTGGCGGACGCAGCGCTACCGGTCGTACTTCCCCGTTACGTCGATATCCGGCGGCGTCCAAAATCGCCGCTGGATCTCAACCGCGACAAGTGTCAATGGCTCCTCGAACAAAGATGCTGTAGCCGGCCGACCTGGCGATTACCATCGCCTTGGTCCGCGCGCAAACCATGAGCACGCCGACGCGCTATTTTCAGAGCACCCGCGGCGAATGAACTGCTTGGAGCAATCGCCACGAGCGTCCAGCTGTACGCGCTGCAGCCTTATTCAAAAGGCGTCCCACGATTCGACCGGGAGTACCCTGCCTTGCTTGCGCATGATCTCATGGGGCGAGACCGACGCCGAGGTCTCCTCCGTCTTGCCGGCAAACTTCGGCCCGGTGACCGTAGTTATTGACCACGCAACGGCGGTCGTAGCGATGACGACGATTACTGCCAGAATGATGAGTTTGCGCATCTCTGTCACCTTTGCGTTGTGATGAGCTTGAGCTTGAAAATCATCTTCCAGAGTAGCCTTGAGGTCCTTGGGCTAGATCTGAATTGTTCTGAATCGGGCTGAGCGGCTGCAGCGAGCGGCGACAGGCCGATTCAGA
>DATEME010000193.1:0-2338 GCA_035275865.1 Candidatus Acidiferrales bacterium
CGCAGCCTGGCGCAGGAAGCATCCGGTTCGAAGCACACCGCCCCGAAGAAGGCGAAAAAGACGGTACCCGATCGGCGCCAGCAGCCGGTCCGAATGCGAGTGTGATCAACCAAGCGCGATGGCCATCTGTGCTAGATTCTAGTTCGGAGAATCGTAGACAAAAAGAGTTCGACAATTGCCGCGCAAAGGTGAGGCGGCAAGGAGATCGACGATCTGTTGAATGGCTTTGTCGGCGCGATGGTAGGCGGCTTCGAGCTTACTGGCCGGCTTGTGATGGGTGTTAGGGCAGTGGTGAAAGCGGCTGTTGGCGAGCGGGCCGCAGAGCCGTTTGTGAAAGAACAGGAAGAGCAGGGCGACCTGAACCCCTTTTGGGGTGAGACGGTAGGCGTAGCAGGATCCGTCACGCTGCAGCAGGCCGTGGGCTTTGAGCTTGCGCAGGTCGTAACGGAGTTGGTTTAGCCGGTAGGTGCTGTTGGAGAGGTGGAAGGTGGTGAAGACGGCGTGGTGGATCTGCTTGGCGGTCCAGCCGCCGACCTGACCGCCGCCGTGCAAGAGGACCTCGAGGAGGCGGATGACGCGGGGGTCGTGGATCTTGATCCCGGGATAACGGACCGCGCCGAGAGTGATTGGAAGGGCGAGGCGCTGGAGCAGCGGGAAGTCGAGGTGGACGTTGAGCCACTGCGCCTGGAAACCGGCGAAGCGGCCGGTGATGGTTTGGAACCGCTCGCGGACGGCATCGAGATGGTCCAATCCCTTCTTGAGATGGAAATCGGCGAGGTTGTTGGAGACCAGTTCGTTGCGCAGGAAGGTGGCGAACTTTTCGTACTGCTTCAGAAACGCGTGTTTGAAGTAGGCGCGGAAGACGTGATGGCCGTGCTCGATGCGATCGATGACGGTGGCCAGCTTGCCGTGCATCGTGCGGTTCAGGCGGGTGCCAAAGATCTCGGCGATCTTGTCGGCGGTCAGCCGCCACAGGCCGAGTTCGCAGCTGCGTTCGAACAGCTTGTGGATGGGGAAGTTGCGCTTGAAGATGAAGTTGCGGCAGTACTCGATCTGGGCGATCGCATAGAAGCGGGAGAGATTGAGCTGCTTGCGCTCCTTGGCGGAGAACTTAGGCCCCAGGATCAGGGTCCAGTAGTCGAGCCGTTTGCGGATGATTGCCGGGCTCAGCTTGTCGGCGGCCGCCTGCAGTGCAGCGACATCGGCGACGGCGAGGAAGGCGTTGTCGCTCTTGCGGAACCCGATCCGCGCACGGTTGAGCTCCTGCTCGATGAAGCTGTGGCCGTTGAGGTAATAGGTGGTCTGGAACGGGAAGAACGAGGCCACCCGCATCACCATTGGGCCGAGAGTTTCGTCGCGAATATAGAAATAGTAGTGCGTGAAGCGGCTGCGCTGGGGGGCGAGGATCCGGTGATGCGGGTCCTTGGTGGGATATTTCGGTACGCTGACCCGGAAGGTCGGCCCCTGCTCCATGCTCTTGAAGACATAGTAGACGCCGTAGGCGCGTTTCCGTGCCATGCGTCGTTGCCACGGCATGACACGGTCCTCCTTGCGCACGCCCTTCTCGGCCCATTCGATCGGCAGCCGATGATTGCGGGCGAAGGCTTCCACCCAGACCTGGTAGTCGGCGGTCCGCTGGCTCAGGACCTCCTTGCTGACCACCGGAACGCCGACGACCTGACGGAAGAAGTGCACGACCTGCTCAGGGCGCGAGAGACCGCTGAGGTAGCCGTAAATGACAATGCGGTCGAAGCAGTGGTAGACGAAGGCGAGCAGGTCGCCGAACAGCTGGGTGAACAATTACATGGCAATCCCCGCACGGCCCGTTCGGGGTCGAAGAAGCATCAAGCGTGGACCGGGCAAGCGCATCGTGGAGGGCAAGAGTATTCGTCTCGCCGATGAGGTGCGCTATATTCAGCGCCGGGCAACCGACTACGATAGCCGCATCGTCACTATCGGTCCGCTGATCCTGTTCTCCACCAAAACCGGCGATGCCTGGCTACTCGACCCCGCCGATCAGCTCGCCGCAAGGCTGGCTCGAGAGGGCGAGAGCGAACCTATCCAGATCGAGGAAACCGATACCACGTTCGCGATCGGTTGGAAGGGCCGCTATCGCATCGAGGGACCGGCGTTCGTTTACTCGGATGAGGACACCGGCCGGGTCGCCACCATCCTCGGATACCCGACCGACAAGCTCACCCAGGCGGTTTGATCGGGAAATTTCAAATATTTTGGCTAGATTTTTGACTAAATCTCCAAGCCTTCGAGCTGCCTGCTCCGAGCCCCGCTAGGGAACTAGCGGGGTCTCTTTCTGACCGCCACTGAACGTCGGAGGATG
>DATEME010000194.1:0-4740 GCA_035275865.1 Candidatus Acidiferrales bacterium
CGTCCGTCAACGCGCGCCGCGATGTCGAACCGCGTGGCGTCCACCTCGCCCTGCCCCAGCAGGGGTTGGGGCCGCGCCAGATACCAAATCGACAATGCGGCGACGGCGGCGATGACGAGGCCGACGATGATGGAGGGAGCGCGCGTGGACGCAGCCATCCGCTCTTTGGCACCTGCTTTACTGCTTCCGTCGGCGGCTCGGGGGCTGCGGGCGGTTGAACGTCGGGATTCCGCATCTCCATCCCACACTCCGTTAAGCTGAGGCTGGCAACGTCATCCGCTCTTGCCTCCCGGGCAATTGAACAGGTGCACCTCCCTGATCAATAGGACTTCACACGATGGGCGCTCGATGCGAGCTCGCGGCGCGACACGCTCGCCTTCCTCGATCTTTGGAAGGCGCGCGGCGAATTACCGAAGGACATGATCGAAGTCGAAGTACGGCACATGGCGATCATCTACGTGCAGTTCATGATCGTATGGCAAGCCGCTCATAATTGGCTTTCTCCGCTTATTGCGGCATCGGCATCAAATTGCTGTTGAGGTTGGCGATGATCCAGACAGAGCCGGAAATGACGAGAAAGACGATCAGCACGCCGAACGCGAGAGCGAGGACATTGTTCGTGCTGTCGGGACCGCTGCCCAGATGCAGAAAGAAGACGAGATGGACGCCGATCTGCGCCAAAGCGAGTACGATCAACCCGACCGGGATGCCCGGAGGCCACAGCAAATTGGTCTGAGCCACGATGAAAGAAGCGATCGTCGCAATGATAGCGAGCCCCAACCCCACCGTGTACGACAGATAGCTGGCTGTGGGCTCACGCTCTTCGACACCCGGCGTCCGGTCGTGGAACACGTGCTCGGGATTGTTCATCAATGACCTCCCATCAGATAGACCAGCGTGAATACGCCGACCCAGACGATATCCAGCGCGTGCCAAAACAGGCTCCAGCACAACAGGCGGCGTAACACAGCGGGTTGGAGGCCATAAGCGCGCGCCTGGGCTACCAGATAGACGAGCGCGACCAAACCGCTGGCGACGTGGACGCCATGCGTGCCTACCAAAGTGAAGAAGCTGGAGAGAAAGGCGCTGCGCGAGGGGCCGGCACCCATCTGCACCATGCGGGCAAATTCAGTGCCCTCGATGAAGAGAAAGGCCGCACCGAGCACGAATGTAAAGACTGCGAAGATTAAGAAACGCGCCGGCTCCCCCCGTTCGGCGGACAGTGCTCCGATGCCGCATGTATAGCTCGACAACAACAGACACATCGTCTCGATAAAGACGTTGCGAAGATTGAACAGCTCGGCTCCGGTTGGGCCGCCGGCGGTATTGCCGGACAAGACCGCATAGGCCGCAAACAGCGCCGAGAACATGATCATGTCGCTGAGGATGAAGATCCAGAATCCATAAGCGACGACGATTCGCTTCGGAGCCGGGCCGCCGCCGCCGCGGCCGCGCGCGAGCTCGGTTGGAACCCCGATTAGTGGTCTGTCGAGTGTCGTTGCGATCGTCATGTGGGTCGTCTCACGTCACCGGGCCTGTTCCATTTGCGCAACTTCGGCAGCTGAGATTTCCTCCTCGCGCTCGATGCTCCAGCCGGCTATCAGGACCACAATGGCGGCGGCGAGGAAGTTGAGGATGGCCAACCACCAGATCTGCCAGATCAGCGAGAAACCCATGACGGTCGCAAAGAAAGCGGTAATGAAACCGGCTGGACTGTTGCGCGGCATTTCAATCGCTTCATAGGCAGGTTTCACCGGGGCTAGCCCCTTACGCTTCATCTGCCAGAACGCGTCGATGGTCTCGACCTTGGGCAGCACCGCAAAATTGTAGGCCGGCGGCGGCGATGAGGTTGACCACTCCAGGGTTCGCCCGTTCCACGGATCGCCGGTCAAATCGCGGCGCTGCTCACGCGTGCGGATGCTGACATAGAGCTGCGCGACCTGGCAGAGGATTCCGCAGAAGATGACGATGGCGCCTACCTCCGCGACCAGCAGCAACGGTCGCCAGCTCGGATCGGGAATGTGCTGCAGGCGCCTAGTCATGCCCATGAGGCCCAGCTGATAAAGGGGCATGAAGGCGAGATAAAAGCCGATGAGCCAGCACCAGAAGCTGGCGTGGCCGAAGCGTTCGTCGAGGGTGAACCCGAACGCCTTCGGAAACCAGTAGTTGATGCCCGCCAGCGCGCCGAACACGACGCCGCCAATGATGACGTGGTGAAAATGGGCGACCAGGAACGCGCTGTTGTGGACCACGAAATCGACCGGCGGCACCGCCAGCAATACGCCGGTCAGACCGCCGGTGACAAACGTGACGATGAAGCCGACCGCAAACAGCATCGGCGTCCGAAACACGATCCGACCACGGAACATCGTGAATAGCCAGTTGAAGACTTTGACGCCGGTCGGCACCGCGATGATCGACGACATGATCCCGAAGAAAGCGTTGACGTTGGCGCCCGCGCCCATGGTGAAAAAGTGATGCAGCCAGACCATAAAAGAGAGGATACAAATCCCGAGCGTCGCCCAAACCATCGAGCGGTAGCTAAACAGCCCCTTGCCGGAAAAGGTCGCGACCACTTCGGAAAAGATGCCGAACGCCGGCAGAACGAGAATGTAGACTTCGGGATGGCCCCACGCCCAGAACAGATTGACGTACATCATCTGGTTGCCGCCGGCATCATTGGTGAAGAAATGCATGCCGAGGTAACGGTCGAGCAGCAGCATCATGAAGGTCGCGGTCAGGACCGGGAACGCGGCGACGATCAGCAGATTTGTGGCCAGCGCGGTCCAGCAGAATACCGGCATGCGGAAATAGGTCATGCCTGGCGCGCGCAATTTGAGAATCGTGGTCACGAAATTGATGCCGGTCAGCAAGGTGCCGATGCCAGAGATCTGCACTGACCAAAGGTAGTAGTCGACGCCCACATCGGGCGAAAAGGCGAGCTCCGACAGCGGTGGGTAATTCCACCAACTGGTGCGCGCGAAATTGCCGATGACGAGCGACAAATTGACCAGCAGCGCGCCCGTTGCGGTGAGCCACAAGCTGACCGAGTTGAGTACGGGAAAGGCGACGTCGCGCACGCCAAGCTGCAACGGCACGGCAAAGTTCATCAACCCGATGACGAGCGGCATCGCCACGAAAAAGATCATGATCACGCCGTGCGCCGAGAAGACCTGGTCGTAGTGCTCTGGAGGCAAGTATCCCTGCGCACTGCCGATCGCAATCGCCTGCTGTGTGCGCATCATGATCGCATCAGAAAAGCCGCGCAGCAGCATGACCAGGCCGAGCGCCACGTACATGACGCCAATGCGTTTGTGGTCGACGCTGGTGAGCCACTCGCGCCACAGATATGGCCACCAGCCCTTTACGGTGACGGTCACCAGGATCGCCAGAATGACGAGGCCGACCACTGCTCCGCTCAGCAGCGGCAGCGGCTCGTTAAACGGAATTGCGTCCCAGGTCAGCCTTCCCAGCATGTCAACCTCCCGCGTGACGCATTGTCGGACCCGCCGTCGTCTGGTCGAGGATGCGCTCGAACAGCTTGGGTTCGACCGAGCGATAGGTGGTGGGCGGCACGGCTTGGCTCGGCTTTGCCAACTCGGCGTAGCCGGCATCGTCGAGAGCGGATCCGGTGCCGCGCACCTGTTCGAGCCAAACATTGAAATCGCCGGCCGGCACCGACTTGACGACGAAGCGCATCTCGGAAAAGCCGTCGCCGCTAAAATTTGCCGAAAAGCCGGGATATTCGCCCGGCGCGTCGGCGAGGAGGTGGAGATGAGTGGTCATGCCGCCCATGGCGTAGATCTGGCTGCCGAGCTGCGGCACGAAGAACGAATTCATCACCGTCGCTGAGGTGAGCCGAAATTCGACGGGCGTTCCGGCCGGGATGACCAATTGATTGACGGTGGCGACACCGTGGTCGGGGTAGATGAACAGCCATTTCCAATCGAGCGCCACGACGTCCACGCGCAGCGAGTCGGATTTGCCGGGGATCGGCGCTCGCGGATCGAGCTGATGGGATCCAATCCAAATGACCCCGCCCAGCAAGATCACGGTCAGCGCCGGGATCGACCAGGTGACGAACTCCACGCGTCCCTCATAGGACTCGTCCAGGCTGCGGGTAGCCTGCGTGTTGGAGGACCGGTACCACCAGGCGAACGCCAAGGTAGCCACGATCACCGGAACCACGACGACGAGCATGATCGCCGTCGAATTAATCAGGAGAAGTCGCTCCGCCGACGCGATCGGCCCTTGCGGATCGAGGATGCCGGCCCGCTGACAGGAAGCGAGAGGAACGGCAGCGCCCACCATGAACCAGCGAAGCCAGCGCGAATGACGGCGTGGCGGAGTTCTGCTCATCCAACCGGATCGGCCCTCTCTCGCTTTCGCAAGTCGAGTTGTCAAATCTCCCATCCTGCCCCTCATCGCGTCCGAACTGAGACTAGCGCCACAGATTGGTCTTGGCGAGGTCGATGATCTCGTCCCCGCGACCGTTCATGATCGCCCTCACCACGTGGAGCGTGAAGCCCTTCGCCACCGCGAGCGTCTGCAGCGTGATTGAACTCTCGGATCAATTCCGATGACCTTTGGAAGTGCGGAACTTTGGAAGTGACTTCAAGGCTTAACTCTCCCGCGAAATAAGGTGTCCGGTCGGACGGCCGCCGTTCTATTTGACGGTTCTGTTCATGTCCGCTTCTCTAATCGGCCGTCTGGGGTCAAGCGCTTTCAGGCTATCCACCA
>DATEME010000195.1:0-15163 GCA_035275865.1 Candidatus Acidiferrales bacterium
CGTATCGCGAACGGTGAAATCCAAGACGCACCTTTTGAAGGTTCGTTCATCCTGCGGATCCGGAAGATCTCCCTGCCAGCCAAATGACGCAAATTCTTCACGCCGGCCGTTTCGGACGGCCTCAATCAAGGGGGCATCGGAATGGCTCGTGAAATATTGAAACGGATGGGTTTCGCCATACTCTTCGCCCATGAAAAGCAAGGGCACAAATGGTGAAAGCAGAGTGATGCCGGCGGCAAGGGCGAGGCTTTCGGGGTCAACAAGTTGTGAAAGACGGTCGCCTTGGGCGCGATTTCCGACCTGATCGTGATTCTGCGTGAAAACGACAAATCCGTCGGGCGCGATGCTCTGCGGCGAATTTCCGTGCTTGCGATGCCGATGGCGCGAGTACTGGCCCGAATAGCGCCAGCCTTCCCTCAGAACCACATCGAGATCGTCGATGGAACCAAAATCTGCGTAGTAGCCGCTCTTCTCTCCAGTCAAAAGCGTGTGCACGGAATGATGAAAGTCATCGCTCCATTGGGCGTCGAGACCATAACCGCCGCATGCGGGTAGTTGTAGCAGTCGTGCATCGTTGAGATCGCTCTCCGCGATGACATAGCGTTTTCTGCCCGTGCTCCGGGACAGCTCCTGAACGCGCTCGTTGAGCTCGGCCAGAACGTGGTGCGCGCTGAAATCGAAAATCCCGTGCACCGCGTCAAGCCGTAGTGCGTCGACGTGAAATTCATCGAGCCAGTAGAGCGCATTCTGAATGAAAAACTCGCGCACAGGCGCGCTGTACGCGTCGTCGAAATTTATCGCCTCGCCCCAGGGCGTGCGATACCGATTCGTGAAATACGGGCCAAACGCACCGAGGTAATTGCCCTCAGGACCGAGATGGTTATAGACCACGTCTAAAATGACGGATATTCCGCAGGAGTGGGCTGCGTCCACGAATTGCTGGAAGCCGGATGGACCTCCGTAGGAATTTTGTGCCGCGAACGGGTACGTTCCGTCGTATCCCCAATTCCGTGTGCCGGGAAATTGTGCTATCGGCATCACTTCGATTGCGGTAATTCCTAACTCGGCCAGCATGCTCAGGTGCCTTGTGGCCGCGGCGAACGTTCCTTCGTTCGTAAACGTGCCCACATGCAGCTCATAAATGATCATTTCGGACAGCGAAGGCCCCTGGAATCCGGCGTCGCTCCATTGAAATGCACTCGTGTTTACGATGGCGGAGGCGCCGTGTACTCCACCCGGTTGAAATCGTGATGCCGGATCCGGGAGTTCGCGGCCGTCCGGCAGGCGATAGCGGTACTGCATACTCGCACTGGTCTCCGCTTCAGCTGAATGGAAACCACACCGGTCGCGAGTCATGGGAATAAAGCGGCGATCTTTTTCGCAGAGTATCAGCGAAAGGTCGGACAGACCGGGACCCCATGCGACAAAACGATACCGATTATCCGATAGTGGTGTGACGCCGAATTTTTCCATGTTGGGCCAGGCAAAACTGCAACTGGAAATTGCCGAACAGTAATGCTGTGTCAGCGCTGCGTACTTCGGGAGGTGTTGCGCTGTTTACTCAATGGCTGTGAAGACGGTATTTCCCCGCCGCCAATCATTCCGGCTTTTCGAGCAACCAGCGTCAAAGTGCCGTTCTTCAGATAAGCGCTCGCCGTCTCCGGACTCACGCTTTCCGGCCAGCGAACTGCATAGTAAGTGGATAAATATTCGCGGCTATCATCGGAGGCACCCTCGTAAGAACCATTTTCGGTGGAAATCAGCGCCCGATCATCGTCAACGGAGACTTTGATTCGATCCGCGGGCACACCCACAACCGGAGCGCTCACCGTGTACCACGCGCCGGACTGCTGGACCTCCGGCAACGGCACACACAGTTCGTTTTCAGCACGCAGCCAATGCGAAAGGTCGTCGCCGTCGACGCGGCCGAGCCGTTCAAAGAGCTCGTACGCGCGCTTTGATACAAGGCCGCGAAATTCTTCGAGAAACGCGTTTTTCTTCTCCCCAGAAATAATCTTAGGCATTTCGGATGCCGGCGACCGCTTGATGCCAGACGAACTCGTAGACATGATTACAATCCCAAAACCAGAGCACAGCAACTACTAATTATGGAGAGCGCCCAAACGGCCGTGCAATACGGGGAAGTGTGTAACGAACATGCCAAGACCGGAAAAACAAAGCGTTTAGCGCTTGCACAGAGGCAGGCGTACGTTCTTTACTGTATCGACCTTCATACGATAAGTCCTTAGCCTTCAGAAGGCCGGCTTCGGCTGTTCAGAAAACCGAATCGACGGGTGACCAATCTAGCGGTGCTTATTCCAGATGAACGATGAGGAGGAATGATGGCGAGATACGGCAAAGGTGCTCAAAAGAGTGTGAAGAGCGCCATGCACAGACGAAAGCGCGGAACTTTGAAATCGGGGAAAGGCGGTAAGGGCGGCAGAGTGAAGAGCAGAAAGCAGGCAATTGCGATCGGCCTCTCGGAAGCACGCAAAAAAGGCGCGAAAGTGCCTCGGCAAAAGAAGAAGAGTTGACCGGCATTACAATCGTAGAAAAGCCCACGAGAACGATATTATTTTTGCAAGGGGTGAGTTTCGTCGAGATCCAAATTCAAGTCCAGAACATTCACCCGCGGTTCGCCAAAGAAGCCGAACTGTCGCCCTTCAGTATGCTTTATAACTAAGCCGCGCAAGGCCTCTTCCGTCATGGCGCGCTCTTTTGCCACTCGCGGGATCTGGAATGCAGCTGCCGCCGGGCTGATATTTGGATCGAGTCCTGATCCGGACGCAGTCACTAGATCCACCGGAAGCGGTGTTCCCGGATTCGTCGCCTGGAGGCGCTGGACGCTCGCGTCTACTCGATCAATGAGGACCTTATTTGTTGGTCCAAGATTGGACCCGGCGGACGAGGTGGGATCGTATCCCGCTGCTCCCGCAGCGGAAGGCCGGGACCAGAAATATCCCGGCGCAGTGAACGCCTGACCTATCAAGTGCGAACCAACTAATTTCCCATTTTGAACGATGAGGGAGCCGTTAGCCTGCTTTGGGAAGAGTATTTGGGCGAGGCCGGTGACCAACAGGGGATAAATGATCCCGAGCAGAATTGTGGTCACCACGGTATAAAGAACGGCGATTCCAAGATTTCTTTTCATGACTACTTCTCCGTATCTGTTCCCATTGACGTCGCCGCCATCATGCCTCCATCTTCATGCCAAACCAATGTGAGTAATGATCAAGTCAATCAACTTAATGCCGATGAACGGCGCGATGATTCCACCGATTCCATAAATCAGCAAATTCCGGCGGAGCAATGCGGAGGCACCCAACGGGCGATATTTCACGCCGCGCAACGCAAGCGGGACAAGCGCGATGATGATCAGCGCATTGAAGATCACGGCAGAGAGAATGGCAGACTCGGGCGTTTTCAGTCCCATGATGTTAAGGATCTGCAAGACGGGAAATGCGCCCGCGAACATCGCGGGAATGATTGCGAAATACTTTGCCACATCGTTAGCAACCGAAAATGTGGTGAGGGCGCCGCGCGTGATCAGAAGCTGTTTACCAATCTCGACGACTTCGATGAGCTTCGTCGGATTTGAATCGAGGTCCACCATATTTCCGGCTTCCTTGGCGGCCTGCGTACCGGCATTCATGGCGAGGCCGACGTCCGCTTGCGCGAGCGCCGGTGCGTCGTTTGTGCCGTCGCCCGTCATCGCAACGAGCTTGCCCTTTGCTTGCTCCCGCCGGATCAAGGCAAGTTTGTCTTCCGGTTTTGCCTGCGCCAGAAAATCGTCAAGCCCGGCTTCTCGAGCGATTGCCGCCGCGGTCAGGGGATTGTCACCTGTGATCATGACTGTGCGAATGCCCATTGCACGGAGTTGATCGAAGCGCTCCCGCATTCCGCCCTTGATGATGTCTTTCAGTTGAATGGTGCCGAGGATGTGGCGGTCTTCGGCGACCAGCAGAGGTGTTCCGCCGGAGCTTGCGATACTTTTCACGGTTTCTTCGACCTCTGAAGGCACGCGGAAGCCATTGACCGAACAATAAGAAACGATCGCTTCGAATGCGCCTTTGCGGATTTCGCGACCGTCTAAATCGACGCCAGACATCCGCGTAACAGCAGAAAATGGAATAAAGTTGGCTCCGTAGGAAGAGAGTTCGCGTCCACGAAGCCCGTACTTTTCCTTGGCAAGCACTACAATGGAGCGGCCCTCAGGTGTCTCGTCGGCAAATGAGGAAAGCTGTGCGGCATCTGCGAGGTCAGTCTCTTTAATACCCGGCGCCGGAATGAATTGGGTCGCGCGACGGTTTCCCAGAGTGATCGTGCCCGTCTTATCGAGCAAAAGCGTGTCCACATCGCCCGCGGCTTCGACAGCGCGGCCGGACATGGCGAGAACGTTGCGTTGAACGACGCGATCCATGCCGGCGATGCCAATCGCAGAAAGCAGGCCGCCAATCGTCGTTGGGATCAGACAGACAAGCAATGAGATCAGTACGAAGATGGACTGCGGCGAGCCGGAATAGATTGCCATGGGCTGCAGCGTCACTACGGCGAGCAGGAAGATAATCGTGAGGCCGGCGAGCAAAATGTTGAGCGCAATTTCATTCGGCGTCTTTTGGCGCTCGGCTCCTTCTACGAGTTTGATCATCCGGTCCAGGAACGTTTCGCCGGGATTTGACGTGATCTTGATTGTGATCTCATCCGAGAGAACGCGCGTGCCGCCGGTAACTGCCGAACGATCGCCTCCTGACTCGCGGATCACAGGCGCGGATTCACCCGTTATTGCGGATTCGTCGACGGAAGCGACACCTTCGACGACTTCGCCATCTCCCGGGATGAATTCTCCTGCCGCGACCTTCACGAGGTCCCCCGCCCGTAGTTTCGATCCCGGAATGTTTTCTTCGCTCCCGTCGGTGCGAAGGCGCCGCGCGGTGGTTTCCGCGCGCGCTTTCCGCAATGTATCGGCCTGCGCTTTTCCGCGCCCCTCGGCCATTGCTTCAGCGAAATTCGCGAAGAGAACCGTGAACCACAGCCATAGCGTTATCTGAAGCTCGAATCCGAATCCCGGTTGATGAACGACGCGGTCGCGAATCAAATCATAAGTGGTCACCAGAGAGCCGATCTCGACCACCAACATCACGGGGTTTTTCATCAGCGTCTTCGGATTCAGCTTGACGAACGAATCGCGGATCGCACCAGCCACGATGCCCCCGGTCCAGAGTGACTTTCTTGCTGGTTCGCCGTTCATGGCAGCCTCAGAAAACCCTTCCCGCGTACATCTGCAAGTGCTCGAGGATTGGCCCCAAGCTCAGAGCCGGGAAAAATGTGAGTGCGCTTACAATCAAAATGACCGAAACAAGGAGGAACGCGAAAAGCGGCGTGGTGACGGGGAAGGTTCCGGCCGACTCAGGAACGATCTTCTTTCGCGCGAGATTTCCGGCGATTGCCAGAACCGGAATTACCATGAACAATCGCCCGAACAACATGTCAAACGCGCCGCTGATGTTGTACCAGGGCGTATTCCCGTTCAGGCCGGCAAATGCGGAGCCGTTGTTGCCTGCCTGCGAAGTGTAGGCGTATAGCACTTCCGAGAGTCCGTGTGGTCCCGCATTTAGTATCGAGGACGTCCCATACGGCTTAACGATGGCGAAGCCGGTAAGCCCGAGCACGAGCAGACAGAAGACCAAAACCGTGACCATCGCCATCTTGACGTCGAATGCCTCGATCTTTTTACCCAGATACTCGGGCGTGCGCCCTACCATCAGACCTGCGATGAACACCGCCAGAATAATGAAGACAACCATTCCGTAGAGGCCTGCGCCGACACCGCCGAAAATCACCTCTCCGATCATAATGTTGACGAGCGGAACCATGCCGCCAAGGGGTGTGAACGAATCGTGCATGCCGTTGACGGCGCCACAGCTGGCATCGGTTGTCGTAGTTGCGTAGAGTGCTGTTGAGGCAACTCCGAAGCGGACTTCCTTGCCCTCCATGTTGCCGCCTGATTGCATTGCGCTTTCCTTCTGATCCACGCCTTTGAAAAGCGGATTGCCATGGGCTTCGGAGGCATAAGCAATCGTTACGCCAGCCAGGCACAAAATCGCCATGGCAGCCCAGACGGCCCAGCCGTGGCGCTGCGCACCCGTCATTCGCCCCAGCGTGTACGTAAGACCAGAACCCAAGGAAAGCATCATCACGATCTGCATGAAATCCGTCAGCGGCGTCGGATTCTCGAATGGGTTCGAGCTGTTGGAATTGAGAAAGCCGCCACCATTCGTACCGAAAATCTTTATGGCTTCTTGCGATGCGATAGGTCCTTGAGCGATCACTTGATTCGTTACAGTTTGAGTGATCGTCTTGCCGCTGGAATCCGTTGTTTGCACGGTTTGCGGATTCAGCAGCGTCGCCGTGTCGTAAGGACGGAAATTCTGGATCGTGCCCTGAGAAACGAAGATCAGCGCAATCAGGAGGCAAGCCGGCAGGAACACCCAAAGCATGCAGCGCGTGAGGTCGACCCAGAAATTGCCGATCGTCTTCGATTCTCTTCGCGCGATTCCCCGAATGATGGCGATTGCGAGAGCAATTCCAACTCCGGCCGACGCGAAATTGTGATAAGCGAGCCCCGCCATCTGGGTGAAGTAGCTCAAGGTCGATTCGCCGCCATAGTTTTGCCAATTCGTATTAGTCGTGAACGACGCGGCTGTGTTAAAGGCGAGAGCCGAAGGTACGTTGGGCAAATGCTGAGGATTCCATGGCAGCCAGAATTGCACTCGCTCGATGAGATAGAGGATCAGCATACTGACCGCGCTGAAGAGCAGCATCGCGATGGCGTATTCCTTCCAATCCATCTCGCGGTCCTGATCGATTCCGCAGCTGCGGTAGATCAACCGTTCGACCGGACGAAGCGCAGGATCAAGGAACGTTTTCTCGCCGCCGAATACGCGAGTCATAAAGAGCCCAAGCGGTTTGGTAACTGCAAGCAGAATCAAGAAGAACAATCCGATTTGGAACCAACCGTTTGCAGTCACGTCTCAAAACCTCTCCGGCCAAAGCAAAGCCGCAATCAGGTAAATTCCGGTCAGCACGCAAATCGTCAGCAGGACGACGTTTCCGATCATTGATTACTCCCTACTTCAGCCGATCGCAGGCCCGCACGTAGGCAAGTGCGATGAGAAAGAATCCAGCGGTGGAAACCACGAATACCAAGTCTTGCATTAGCAGCTCCTGTCGGCGCGTTTCGCGGCTAAACGTCGGACTCCTGCGGGAAGCACCATCGGCATCGGCTCACTGCCTTTTTTTTCGCCGCCTGCCACGAGAGTATCGCCCGCCTCGGTTCGGCGTTGCCTGGCCTCGTGCGCTCTGGGTTCCGCAAAACGCCTGCGAAACGCAAGCACGCCCTTTGGGAGTCGGGGCCCCGCGCGTCGAGGGCGCTTCGCTTCGAGATGAAACTTGACGAGGACGTAGACCATGAAGACACAAGCCACGGCAAGGATCGGTATAATGACAATCGTCGCCATTGCTTCTCCTTCCCGTCTCTCCATCGGCGCCTGCTTTTGACACCAAATCTCATGTGGTCGCGAGGAGGTACCCCGTGACGAACGTCACGCACCGCCTGTGCCGGCGACCGCTAGAACGATCCGGGAGACTGCCTGAGATTACTTAGCGGGCATCAGGAAGGAATAAGTGAGCTGTAAGGATTTTGTAAGGGGAGAAAGCAAAAATAACGATTGGAAGCAGGCTTCAAGAACTCAATTTGACGACGTTCCCGGTCGATGTGCGTTCCAATCCTGCTGTGCAAATTCCACACCCCAGAAATGCGGGCTCGGCGAGAGGAACTCCACTCCAATTCTCGTCCCCTTATCCGAAGTATCTCCCATATAAACGACACGGCATTCCTGTTCTTCTTCGGTGGCGGGATTCACCAACACAAGCTCGGCGCCAAGATCGAGTTCCTCTTGCAGATAGAGGAGTCCGCCGTGCGCATTGATTACGATGGTCTGGCTGTTTTCGCTAAATTTGCGGCCTGCGTGACTCTTGCCTTTGGCCTTGACCGGAATGCGCGTGAAGACGCGCGAGCTGCGACGCTCGCTGCCGGATTTTGTCTCGATCGTCATATGGGTTTATCGTGCAACGCGGCGGGATTCGAGTCAACGATTCAGCCCGTGCGCGTGTCCAAAAGCACAGTCCAAAAATGTTGCTGATCGGAGACCCGATTCTCGTAATATCTCTCTAGGCCGATTCAGAAATTCACGGCGGAACGGGACGTTAGGGGGACACGATGGACCTCAAGGGTTATCTGGATTCCATGCGGGATGCTCATCTCGAAGAGCTGAAGGAGTTCCTGCGCATCCCCAGCGTCAGCGCCAAGTCAGAGCACAAGGCGGATATTGAAAGCGCGGCGCGTTGGGTGGCGGAGAAGCTCAAGGCCGCCGGCTTGGAAAACGTTGAAATCGTGTCCACGAAGATGCATCCCGTTGTTTATGGCGAGTCACTGCGCACACCCGGAAAGCCGACGATCCTTTTTTATGGCCATTATGACGTGCAGCCCGCCGAGCCTTTGGAGTTATGGACCACTCCTGCGTTCGAGCCGGCCGTCCGCGACAACAATCTCTTCGGCCGCGGCACGGCAGACGATAAAGGGCAAGTCCATATCCACATAAAAGCTCTTGAAGCGCTGCTGAAGACCACCGGTAAACTTCCCATCAACATGAAAGTAATGATCGAAGGCGAGGAAGAGGTGGGCAGCGTGAGCCTGTGGGACTTCGTAAAGGAAAACCGCGAACGGCTTAAGGCTGACGCGCTTGTGGTTTCCGACACCTCGATGCTCGCAAAGGGCGTTCCTTCGGTCACCTACGGCCTGCGCGGTTTGAATTATTACCAGATCGAGCTGACTGGAGCGTCGCAAGACCTCCACTCGGGCGTGTTCGGCGGAGCTGTGCCGAACTCAATCACAATCCTCGCGGAGACGATTGCGAAACTGCACGACCAGAGCTTCCATGTTACGGTGCCCGGCTTTTATTCCGACGTAGCGGAGCTTTCGAAGGCTGAACGCAAGGCGCTCAACTCGCTGCCCTGGAAGGAGAAGGAGTTTCGCAAGACCGTCGGAGCGCCTGATTTGTGCGGAGAAAGGGCCTATACGATTATCGAGAGGCTTTGGGCGCGTCCGACGCTTGAACTCAACGGTATTTGGGGCGGGTACACAGGGGAAGGCGCGAAGACGGTAATTCCTTCAAAGGCGTTTGCGAAGCTCTCCACGCGGCTTGTACCTAAGCAGGATCCAAAAAAGATAGCGCGGCAGGTGGAGCGCCATATCCGGAAGCTTCTTCCCAAAACGGTAAAGTGCAAATTTGAGGTACTCAGCACAGGGAAGCCGTGGGTCGCGCCGTATACTGCCCCTATTTTCCAGAAGGCATTGCACGCATTGGAGCAAGGCTTCGGAAAAAAGGCGGTTTTCATCCGGGAGGGCGGTTCGATTCCCTTTGTGACACAAATGTATGACACGGTTAAGGTCCCCTGCGTGCTGATGGGCTTTGGGCTTCCAGACGAGAACGCTCATGCCCCGAATGAGCACCTCTCTCTGGAAAACTACTTCGGTGGAATTCGCGCGGTGGCGATCTTTTACGAGCAACTCGCCTCGATCTGAAAATCGCCACAGGTGAAGAGCCAACGCGGTCTCATTCAGGAAAAATAGCGTTTTTCCGGGCTTTTTTGAATGTTTTTGCTTGCGTTCGCAGCACGGGACGGCTATAGTTCCCCGCGGCATCCCGCTCGCCGGGGCCTACGCGTTACTAAATTGAGGAGGCAACAGAAATCGATGGCAACTCCGATGAGCAAGTCCAAGATCATTGCGCATCTTGCCGATAAGGTCAGCACAACCGACAAGCCCGTTTCCAAGAAGCAGGTTTCCGCATTCTTTGATGAGCTCTTTAAGCTTGCGGTGAAAGAATCGAAGGGTTCAGGAAAGTTCGTCATTCCCGGGATCGGCCGTGCCGTGAAGGCGCATCGCAAGGCCCGCATGGGACGCAATCCCGCCACTGGCGAAGCAATTAAGATCAAGGCCAAGACGGTTGTCCGCCTTCGCGCGGCAAAGGCTTTCAAGGACGCCGTATTGAAGTAGCGCGTTTTCGGCCCCGGAATCCGGCAAAACCCCCGGCAGCGTCCCTCGTGGCGGTCGATTGGACGCCTGGGGGTTTTGTCTTCTCTCACACGCAATCCTGACGCGGTCTGACGCATCGAATACTTCGACAAAATGGATTCTCTTCAGGTGAATTCGCAGTCAAGCGTTGCCCGCTCTTCTGTGATCGAATCATTGCGCAGTTCTTCCGGCCTTCTCACAGATCTTTATGAATTAACAATGGCTGCCGGTTACGTGCAGACGCACTTCGAGGCGCGCGCCACGTTCGAATTGTTCGCACGCCATCTGCCGGCACGACGGAACTACCTCGTAGCGGCAGGCCTTGAGCAGGCAATCGAGTTTCTCGAAAATGTGCGCTTTTCGACGGAAGAAATCGATTTTTTGCGCAGTAACAGGATCTTTCGGAATATCCGGCCGGAATTCTTTTCTTACCTTTCGAAATTCCGCTTCACCGGCGATGTTTGGGCCGTGCCCGAGGGAACGATCGCGTTTCCCGGCGAGCCTTTGCTCCGCGTAACGGCTCCGATCGTTGAGGCGCAAATCCTGGAGACGTATCTGCTCGCGACGTTGAGCTATCAGACGATGATTGCGAGCAAGGCGGCGCGCGTTTGCACTGCCGCCCAGGGACGGGACGTAGTCGATTTCGGCGCGCGGCGCGGCCACGGCGCCGAATCCAGCCTGCCTGCTGCGCGTGCGGCTGTTATCGGTGGCTGTGCTGGAACCTCGAATGTTCTCGCCGGCTTGCGGTTCGGCCTGGCGATTTACGGTACGCAAGCTCATTCCTGGGTGATGGCACATGACCGTGAATCGGACGCGTTCGCGCATTTTCTGGACGCGTTTCCTGATAATTCCACTCTCCTTTTGGATACGTATGACGTGCGTCAGGCCCTGAAACAAATTCTTGCGATGGGTCGCAGGCCCGCCGGAGTGCGCCTAGACAGCGGAGATGTCGCCAAGGATAGCCGTTGGGTGCGGCGCGAACTGAATCGCGCGGGCTGGCAAGACGTGAAGATTTTTGCTTCGGGCGATCTGGACGAGTATCGCATCCGCGAGCTCCTGGCGCGGCACGCGGCGATTGATGCCTTCGGGGTCGGCACTGCCCTCGCAACTCCCGGAGACGCTCCGCACTTGAACATGATTTACAAGCTGGTTGAAGTCGAGCGCGATGAAAAAATCTGGGAAGCGGCGAAGCTCACGCGGGCAAAGGCGACATATCCGGGGCGCAAACAAGTCTTTCGTCATTCGAATGCGGCGGGAGAATTTCGGTTTGATCGCGTTGCGCTCGAAAATGAGCCCTCTCAAGGGGCCGAACCGCTGCTCGTTCCCGTGATGCGCGCAGGCAAACGGGTTGACCGCGCGGATTCGATTGAAGACGCACGCAAGCGTTGCCGCACCGGACTGGCGCGGCTGCCGAAAAGTTGCCGACAGATCAGCCAAGCTGCCGTTTACCCGGTGCGCTACAGCAAAGCGCTCAGAGATCTCCTTGCAAACGTGCGCGAACGCGTGCGTCGCTCTGCGCTGAAGTAAACTTCGGCCGTAATGCTCTCGCCTAATTCCGCGGCATTTCACTCATTAGGGCCATAAGGTTCTGCTCCGAATCACGAAAGAACGCCATCCATAAATCGTGCGTCGGCATCTCCGCGATTTTGTGCGGTTCTGCTTCGAACCGCACTCCGTTGTCCTTAAGACGCCTGTGTGCGCCGATGATGTCTGGAACCGAGAAATAGAGAATTGAGCCCGATTGCAAACCTGCTCCCTCAGGGCGGGAAAGCATCAGCCGGACGCCGCCGCAATCGAAGAAGGCCATGCCACTCGCCGTAAACAGAAGAGGCAGACCAAGAATGTCCTTGTAGAATGCAGTAGCGCGTTCGATATCTTGTGCGGGAATATGAACCTGACCGAGGCGTGAAATTCCGATTCCGTTCATCGCGCTAGCCTCCACGGGAAACGTTAGTTAGCTTAGCTAATCATAATGCGTTATCCAAAGCAACCGGAAAGTTTGTCTGCAAAGGAAGCCCTAGATGCGGCCACGCGCTTGCATTCGGTGGCCATCCATCTTTTGCGGGCGGTTCGCTCGAAAGATCGCGCGAGTGGGATCGGACCGGCGCAGCTCTCGGCGCTATCAGTGTTGGTTTTCGGTGGAGAGCGGTCGTTGGGCGAGTTGGCGGCGGCCGAACAAGTCCGCGCTCCAACGATGAGTCGCATTGTCGCTGGTCTTGAACGCGCGGGACTCGTTCGGCGCCAGCCGGCCGAAGATAAGCGTAGCGTGCGTCTAGCCGCAACGCCGAAGGGTGTAAAGCTTCTGCGCGAGGCGCAGAAGCGCCGGGTAGAAATGCTTGCAGGTGCGCTCTCCGAGCTTGGAGCGGAGAACATACGCAAGATCGCTGCGGCTGCGGAGTTGGTGCACGGCGCGATCTCTCGCTTGTAGCAAAGGCATGGAGTGAAGAAGAATGTCGGGACGGTTCGTATTCTGGGAAGTGGATGCGCAAAAGGATTTCATATTGCCCGGTGGGAAGCTTTATGTTCCAGGAGCGGAAAAGCTCATTCCCAATATCCGGCAGCTCGTAGAAGCCGCGGAGTCGAGCGGCACACTTTTGATCTGCAGCGCGTGCGCTCACTCGGAAAACGATCCCGAATTTGCAGTTTTTCCGGCGCACTGCATCAAGGGAACCGACGGCGCGCGGATAATTCCCGAAGGCATGAAGAAGAAATTCGCAGTGGTTCCGAACGATCCCTCTTTTACGCTGACGGACAATATTCTTGAGTCCCCTCAGATCGTTATCGAGAAACAAGTGCTCGACGTTTTTTCGAATCCTCAGACGGACATGTTGGTAGAGCGTATCGGACCGGATGCGGAATACGTTGTCTTCGGCGTTGTGACTGAATTCTGCGTGCAATGCGCGTCAAAGGGCCTTCTCGATAGGGGGCGCAGAGTGCTTATCGTCCGCGACGCGATAGAAACACTTGACATAAAAGAAGGCCGCCGAGCGATTGATGGCCTGCAAGCGCGCGGCGCGAGTCTCATCGACACTTCCGAAGCCGTCGGATTCGTCTTACACAATCCTCGTTGACATCGCCTCATCAGTGGTTTAGAAGAGGCCATGCGTCCCGCTCCACAAAATCGTGCGCGCGATCTTTTCGAGAAAGCGCATCGCGCTCAAATGAAGGGTGAACTCGATCGCGCGGTCGAGCTTTACAAAAATTCACTGGAGATTCATCCCACAGCGGAAGCGCACACCTATCTCGGCTGGACCTATCACGACCAAGGAAAGGCCGAGGCTGCGATTGACGAATGCAAGCGCGCCATCGCGCTCGATCCGGATTTCGGAAATCCCTACAACGACATCGGCGCTTATCTAATCGCCCTTGGCCGCTATGACGAAGCCATCCCGTGGCTCGAACGCGCCGTCACCGCGCCACGCTATGGCCCGCGCCACTACCCGCATTTCAATATGGGCCGCGCCTATTTCGCTAAAAATATGCTGAAACGCGCGCGTGAATGCTTCCAAAGAGCGCTGGATATCGAGCCTGAATATGGGCTAGCACAGCAGGCCGTAGACAGCCTGCGCCGCATGATCAACTAGCGCCGGCGACCTTGTCGGCTTTCGTCGGTTTGAACACCCTATCGTAGAGCAACATCAAGGCCGCAGTAATCACACCTACGCCTACGATCGGCCACCACATTTCGGTCGGCCGCTTGAGCACGTCGCCGAATTCGTGCAGCAGCCAGCCTCCCATTAAACCCGCCACCCATGATCCCAAACCGATTGGCGGAAAAGCGTAGCCCATATATAAACCTTCCTGTCCTTCGGGTGCCAGACGCGAGCAATATTCGTAATAGCGCGAGGCTTGCGTCACTTCGCCTAGCGCAATGACTATCAACATCACGGCAAAAGACGCCACGGTGGGGTGTATTGCGGGCAGGACAAACGCCAAACCAGTGATCATAAAACCAAGCGCGATTGTCGGCACAGCGGCCATTCTTCGCGTTGCATAAGCCACCACGATTTGGAGACAAATGACAGCAGAACCTTCAATTAGTAACAACAGGTCCGTATTTGCATTCGGATTCACAAAATGTCGTATGAAAAGCGGCATCATGATGTAAATCTGCCACCAAGCAATATAAAACCCGGACGTGATCAAGAGGAAAATCACAAAACGAGTGTCCCTAAGGACCACCAGCAAATTCTTGAATGCAACGCCTAGGCTTGAAACCTTTTCGTCGCTCGGTGTTAGCGGCTCGCGATAGAAGAATAGCGTCACCCAAAACATCAGGAAAACGCTCAGCGCCGCCGTCCGAAAGACATTTTCCATACCCAGACCCAGAGGCTTGCGAACGAGCCATGCGATCCCCGGACCGAGGGTTCCACCGACATTAACGAGCGTGTAGTAGATGGAGTAGCCGAGCGAACGCACGTTCTCAGTTGAAGCCTTGGCTATGGTGCCGGCCACGCACGGTTTTACGGTCGCAGGCCCAAGCGCGGGAATCAGGAGTACCGCTATGACCAGCCATTTATCGCCGAGCGCGCTGCGCACAGATTGCATCCAGGGCGCGGACAGCGATCCCAAAAGGAAATAGCCGATCGTCAGCACGGCGTATGCGAAAAGCAACGCTCGGCGGAACCCAAACCGATCGGCAAGCGCGCCGCCAACGGTCGGGAGAAAGTAGACGATGAGGCCGAACATCCCGATGATCGACCCGGTTAGTTCAGCTGAAAAGTGAAGTTGTTCGTTGAGGTAAATCCCGAGGACGGCCAGTGTGCCATAGTAGGCTAGCCGTTCGAATATTTCGGTGAAGTTAGCGACCCAGAAGGAGGGCTGAAATCCCGCACGGATTTCGCGCAGCCGCTCTCCCGCGCTCAACGCGGCCGCCTCGCCGCCCGGGCTCGAGTCCTGTCGTTCGTGACGTCCGCTGCCATGAGCCCGGATTGTAACGAAAGCACGGACGAAAAGTAGTCTTTTTCGTGGCCCTCGCGCAAAGCACGGCCGATCAGGCCGTAATGACCTGGTGGCGCATTCTCTTGT
>DATEME010000196.1:0-2907 GCA_035275865.1 Candidatus Acidiferrales bacterium
ATTCTTGATTGTCGGTGTCGTGAAGGAGAGTTTTCCGGGTGAACGACGCGTTGCACTGATACCGGCCGTCGTCCCCAATTTGGCGAAGGCCGGACTCGAAGTTATGGTCGAAACCGGCGCAGGCTGGCAGGCCGGCTATCCCGACGAAGCGTTTGTCGAAAAAGGCGTCAAAATCGCGCCAGACCGCGGGTCGGTATTCGCTGCAGCAGATATTATTGTGCAGGTCCTCTGCTACGGTTCAAACGACAAGACAGGCCGCACTGACATCCCTCTTCTGCGACGTGGCCAGGTGCTTATCGGATTCCTCCGGCCGCTTGGCTCGAAACAGACCGTTGAGGAAATCGCCGGAACCGGAGCGATTGCGTTCTCCGTCGAACTGATGCCACGCACGACTCGTGCCCAAAGCATGGACGCGCTCTCTTCGATGGCCACGATATGCGGCTACAAAGCCGTGCTTATCGCTGCAAACACGCTGCCGCGTCTTTTCCCCATGATGACCACCGCTGCCGGCACGATTACGCCGGGGCGTGTGCTGGTCATTGGAGCTGGCGTCGCCGGATTGCAGGCCATTGCCACCGCAAAACGCCTCGGCGCGGTCATCTCGGGCTACGATTTGCGCCCTGCCGCCAAGGAACAGGTGCAAAGCCTTGGCGCTCGTTTCGTCGAACTGCCCATTGAAGCCAAAGACGCCCAGGACGCCGGAGGTTACGCGAAGGCCCAGGACGAAGCATTCTACGCACGACAACGCGAATTGCTCGGTCGAGTCGTCGCTGAGAGCGATGTCGTAATCACCACCGCAGTCGTCCCGGGAAAGAAAGCACCGGTCCTCGTAACGAAAGAAATGGTGCAGGGAATGGCGCCGGGTTCGGTGATCGTCGATTTGGCAGCCGAACGCGGCGGCAATTGCGAGTTGACGCGCGCCGAAGAGACCACCGTGGTGAACGGTGTGACGATCGTCGGTGAAATCAACTTGGCAAGCACGGTTCCGTATCACGCCAGCCAGATGTACGCGCGAAACGTGGTTTCGTTTCTTACATTGCTCGCCAAGGGCGGCAAGCTGAACCTGAATATGCAGGACGATATCATTCGCGACACGCTCATCACCGAAGGCGGGGAACTCGTGAATGCCCGAGTGCGAGAGTTTTGGAGCCTGCCCGCGCTGGCGGCGCGGACGTAAGGAGAAGAGATGCCTGCCGATTTCTTGTCGAACCTGTACGTTTTCATTTTGGCCGGATTTGTCGGTTTTGAAGTGATTAAGCGCGTTTCGCCGTTGCTACACACGCCGCTGATGTCTCTCACCAACGCGCTTGACGCCATCGTCGTCGTCGCTGCAATTATTATCGCAGGCCGCCACGAAACGACACTTTCCACCGTGCTCTGCGCCATTGCCGTCGCGGCGTCGTTCTCCAACATGGTCGGCGGCTTCTTCATCACGGATCGCATGCTGCGCATGTTCAAGACGGGCGGCGGAAAGAAGCCATGACCGCAATCGCGATCCAGCAATTGCTCGATTCCGCGTATATCGTCGCCGCAGTTCTTTTCGTTCTTTCGCTCAAATGGCTCAGCTCGCCCGTAACGGCGCGACGTGGTGTACTCGTCGGGGAAATCGGCGCCGCACTGGCCGTCGGCGCGACCTTGTTCAACCCGGAGATGGTGCAATACCGCTGGATCATCGTCGGCTTGATTATAGGAGCCGCCATCGGCATACCCCTTGGCATGGTCCACATGACGGCCGTGCCTCAGCGAACGGCTCTGAGCCACGCATTCGGCGCGCTCTCGGCCTCGATGATTGGAATCGCCGAATACTACGTTGGCATACCGAATATCACGCGTTTCGGCATGGGTGAGATTGCGCTTGAGGTCATTATTGGCTCTTTGACATTTACCGGCAGCGTGATTGCCGCGGGCAAGCTTCAGGAGATCCTGCCCCAGCGCCCGATCACCTACAAAGGACAGAACATCGTCAGCCTGTCTGTGCTGGGCGCCGCCATTCTGTTGGCAGTCGCGCTTGTCGTGAATCCGAACACGCCGTTGCTTTTCCCAATCATGGTGGTTGTGGCGTTGGTTTTCGGCATTTTGCTTGTCACGCCGATCGGCGGCGCGGACATGCCCACCGTCATATCGCTGTTGAACTCTTACGCCGGTTTCTCGGCAGCGCTGCTGGGGTTCGTTCTCGATAATAAGGTTCTCATCGTCGCAGGAGCCTTGGATGGCTCGTCCGGATTCATCCTCTCAGTCATCATGTGTAAGGCGATGAATCGTTCCTTCACGAACGTGATGTTCGGCGCGTTTGGGCAGGTTCAGGCTTCATCGAAGGCTGGCACAGAGGAGCGCACGGTTCGAAGTGCCTCGCCGGAGGAAGCCGCCGGCATCCTGTCAGCGGCAAGCAAGGTGGTGGTCGTCCCCGGATACGGCATGGCCGTGGCACAGGCGCAGCACAAGGTTCGCGAACTGTTCGATTCGCTCACAAAGCGGGGGGTCGATGTGAAGTTCGGTATTCACCCCGTCGCAGGCCGCATGCCCGGTCACATGAATGTGCTTTTGGCGGAAGCCGATATTCCTTACGACCGGCTCGTTGAAATGGACGATATCAACTCCGATATGGCCCAGACCGACGTGGCCCTGATCATTGGCGCCAATGACGTCACCAATCCCGCCGCCAGAACGGATCAGAGCAGCCCCATTTTCGGAATGCCGATTTTGGATGTCGATAAGGCGCGCACTGTAATGGTCATTAAGCGCAGCATGAGCCCGGGCTTCGCTGGCATTGATAATCCACTCTATTATTTTGACAAGACACTCATGCTCTTCGGCGATGCAAAAGCATTCGTGGGCGATATAGTCAAAGAGCTCTCCAATAACAGCCATTAAGAATGAGTTTTCCTCAAGTAATCCCTGTAGACGACT
>DATEME010000197.1:0-21644 GCA_035275865.1 Candidatus Acidiferrales bacterium
GGGCTAGGACTTGCAACGGTCTACGGCGTGGTGAAGCAGAGCGGCGGATTTATCTGGGTGGAGAGCGCTCTGGAGAAGGGCGCAACGTTTGAGATTTACCTGCCGCTCGCTTCGGGGCCGGTGATGCGCGTCGAGGCAGAGGCAAAGCCTTCGGCTACCGCGGGCGGACATGAAACAGTGCTGGTTGTGGAGGATGAGCCGGATGTTCGCGAGCTTGCGTGCCGGTTCTTGCGCGTGAAGGGCTACAGCGTGCTTGAAGCGAGGGATGGAGCTGATGCCATCGAGGTAGCCGCGGCGCACAAAGAGGCCATTCATGCCGTGGTAACGGACATGGTGATGCCGCGGATCGGCGGCGCCGATCTGATTCGAGGGCTGAAGAGCACGCGCCCAGAGATCTTGGTGATTTTCATGACCGGCTATTCCGAGTATCTGAAAGGCGATTTAACGGATGTCTTTCCGGGGTCTCTGATTTTGCAGAAGCCGTTTTCGCCAGCCTCGCTGGTGGGGATCGTGAGGGAGGCTCTGGCGAAGAAATCCGACGATCGCGCTGATGAGCCAGAAAGCGCACGGACGCTTTAGTTAGGCGAGAGCGGAGCAGGGGCGAGGAGATCGTGGAAGGGCAAACAGCACGGCGCGGTTGGACGCGTTCTCGATGCGTGAGCGCGGCGGGGGTGTTGCTATTCGCCGTATGTGCATGTGCGCAGGAGAACCGTGGAGCCGCGTCGCCTGACGATTCGGCTGCGGCCGGCGCTTCGACCGGTTCTGCGCGGGCGTCGACTGCGGATGTTCAATCGCTCGCCGATACCGTGGCGGCGTTGCAGGCGCAAATCCGTGCGCTAACCGCCCAAATTGCAGATCTGCGCGATGCGCAGACGCGATCTGAAGAGCAGGTGCGCTCATTGCAAGAGCAATTGCGGCTTGCGGAAAACAAGTCCTCGTCGCCGGCTGTGCAGGGCGGGGCGAAAGCGGCTGAGAGCGTGGCAACTGAGGCCGCGGTTGCCGACCCTCAACAGACCTACGGTCCTCCGCCGCAACCTGACATTTCGGCGACGCCAATGAATTTAGGGCAAGCGGCGACGAGCGATCAGAACCAGCCAATGAGTCTTGCCGACCGGGTGTCTGAGTTGGAAGAAGGGCAAGACCTGCTGAATTCGAAGCTGGTCGAGCAAAGCCAGACGAAAGTCGAGAGCGGATCGAAATATCGAGTGCGGCTTTCGGGAATCGTGCTGCTGAATCTCTTTGAAAATCGCAGCGCCGTGGACAATACGGATTTCCCCAGCTTGGCGCTCGAAAGCGGACAGCCGTTTTCTTCCGCGTCGTTCGGCGGTTCGGTGCGACAGTCGCAAATTGGAATCGAGGCATTCGGCCCGAATATCGCGGGCGCCCGAACCAGCGCGAGTGCGAATTTCGATTTCGCGGGAGGATTTCCGCAGAACACGATCAACGGCGAAACGATGGGCCTGCTGCGGCTGCGCACGGCCGTGATCCGCCTCGACTGGGGGAACACTTCGCTGGTGGCTGGGCAGGATTTCCTCTTTTTCAGTCCGCTTTCGCCGACTTCGATCGCGACATTGGCCACTCCTGCGTTTTCTTATGCGGGGAATCTCTGGAGCTGGACACCGCAGGTGCGTGTGGAGCACAGAATTCCCCTGGGCGGCAAATCATCGATGATGCTGCAAGCCGGCGTGCTCGATTCGCTTTCCGGAGACGTGGCGCCGCAGGATCGCCAGAATGCGAATCCGTCATGGGGAGAGCAGTCGGGACAGCCTGCGTATGCGGCGCGCGTTGCATGGACGCACCCGCTGAATGGGCAGAATCTGACGCTTGGCGCGGGCGGGTATTATGGCCGGCAATTCTGGGGATACGGTCGCAACGTGGATGGCTGGGCTTCGACGGTAGACGTTTCAATTCCGCTCACCAGGATGTTCTCGCTTACCGGAGAATATTATCGCGGTCGCGCGGTCGCCGGGCTATGGGGAGGTATCGGACAGGATCTGCTGATGTCCGGCTCCCTCTTCAATCCAACGAGCGTGATCAAAGGCCTGGACTCGATGGGCGGCTGGATGCAGCTGAAGTTTCAACCGCGCGAAAATTTCCAAATCAACGCGGCTTACGGCCAGGATAATCCGTTTGCGGGCGAGTTGGATCGATTTCCAAACACACACTCATACTCGGGATATCTCTATACGCGCAATCAGAGCCCGCTCGTGAATTTCATTTATCAGATTCGTTCGGATGTGGAAGTTTCCGTCGAGTATCGACGTCTAAGAACGATGTATCTCAATGACGATCCGGAGTCGGCGAACCACTATAACGCAACAATCGGATACAAATTTTAGGAGCGGCAATGGACTGGAAACAGTTCGCGCGCGGTGCAGCAGGGCTGGCGTTGGGGCTTTTCGCGCTGTCGGCATTCGCGCAAGGTCCGGTGACGATTCACGTGGACATTGTCGCGCCGGCGCCCGCGAAAAATAAAAAGGCAGCGCCACCTGACTCATCGAACGTTGCGGCGTGGCTGGTCCCGCTCGATACGAGGGCTCCTTCGGCGGCTGAATCGACGAAGGCCGAAGCGATAATCATCCAGAAGAATAAGACGTTTGAGCCGCATGTAACGGTAGTGCAAGTGGGGTCTTCGATCGCTTTTCCGAACGAAGACCCGTTCTTCCACAACGTATTTTCGCTTTATAACGGCAAACGCTTCGATTTGGGGTTATACGAGGCGGGCTCAACGAAGACAAAGCGCTTCGATCAACTTGGCGTCAGCTATCTTTTTTGCAACATACACGAGAATATGAGCGCGGTCGTGATCACCGTTGACACTCCTTATTACGGCGTTTCGGACCATTCGGGTGACATCGAGATTGCCAACGTGCCGAACGGGCGCTATGCGTTTCATGTGTTCTATGAAAGAAGCACTGCGGATGAGTTGAAAAGCCTAGAGCGCACTGTAACGATTTCGCCTGCTTCGCGGTCGATCGCCGGCATTCAGGTTGCGATGACTCCCGAAGTTACGCTCACGCACAAGAACAAATATGGCGAGGACTATGTTCCGCCGCCGAGCTCCGGGTATGGGCCGTAAACGGCGAGTCTTTCGTATGTACGGGACTCACCGGCCGTCGGGCAGAGGCTTGCCGATTTCCCAGTGATGGCCGTAGGGGTCAACGACGCGACCGAGGCGCCATCCGTATTGGTCGGCAACTGGCCACACAACCTTTGCGCCCGCTTTTACCGCGCATGCGAAAGCGGCGTCGGGATCATCGACTGTCAGCACCATGCGGACCGTTCCGCCGTTTAGCGTTTCCGGGCTGAAGTTTGAATTTTCCGGCGATTCATCCGCAACCCAAAAGTCAGCATCGTCCACGCCGAGGCGTGCTACGACACCGCCATCGGGACCATCTAGACGAAACAAGACCCGCGCGCCAAACGCCTCCTTGTAGAACTCCACAGCCTGCGCGCCACGTCGAACCGAAAGCATCGGCGCGATTGTCGTCTTTTGCGATTCTCGGTTCAATGATTCGCTCCTCGGGCGAACGTTTGCTGCGGAATTGCGCTCCTTATTTTCTGTGTTGGCGCACAACCGTTCAAATAGTCTTGTCCTTTGAATAGCAGATCGTCTTCAGGTTGCAGTCAATACAGCGCGGTTTACGCGCGACGCAGACGCGGCGGCCATGCCAGATAAGTTGATGGGCGAACGAAATCCAGCGGTCTTGCGGAATCGCCTTCATCAGGTCCTGTTCGATCTTCTTTGGGTCGGTGTGTTTGGTTAAATCGAGTCTTTCCGACAGTCGCTGAACATGCGTATCCACCACGACGCCGGAAGCGATTCCGAACCCGGTGCCTAAAACGACGTTGGCTGTCTTGCGTGCCACACCAGGGAGCGTGAGCAGTTCTTCCATGGACTGCGGGACTTCGCCGTGAAAATCTTCGACAATCTTCCTGCTCGCGCCGATGATCGATTTGGTCTTGTTGCGAAAAAATCCTGTGGAACGAATATCGTTCTCAATTTCCGCAGGGTTCGCATACGCGAAACCTTTCGCGTCCTTATATTTCTGGAAAAGCCCCGGGGTGACCATATTCACGCGCTCATCGGTACATTGTGCGGAAAGGATCGTGGCGATGAGCAACTGGAACGGATTCGCGTGTTTTAATGCGCAGATCGCGTTCGGATAGGCTTCGTCGAGCTTCTGCAGTATGGCGCGGACGCGCGCCGGATCGGAGCCGCGCGGCCCTTTGGCCGCGGCCGTTCGTCGTTTCGCGGGCTTAGACTTTTTCGCAGTTTTTTTCGCGAGTGCCATTGAGCGGCAAACTATATCACAGCGGAAGCGGGATTAAATCGCGGTATCAGCCCTGCGGCGAGGCGGCTTTCCCAATATCGCCGCTCTCGAGAAAAGCCAGGAGCTTGCGAAACGCTCTTCCGCGATGACTTAGCCGGTCCTTTTCTTCGGGAGTAGCTTCCGCGAACGTCTTGCCGATCCCGGGAACAAAAAATACGGGATCGTAGCCGAACCCATTTACGCCACGCGGCTCGGGCGCGATCATTCCGTGTACGTCATCTGATACCACAGCAATGGCCCGCCCCTGACGAGCCAGCGCCGTGACGCAGACGAATTTGGCGGCGCGCGCTGCATCGCGAATCCCGGCCATCTCGTCGAGGAGTTTGCGAACGCGATCGGCGTCGGTGGCGTTTTCTCCCGCGTACCGCGCCGATTTCACTCCGGGCGCGCCGTTCAGAGCAGGCACTACCAAGCCGGAGTCCTCGGCAAGGACCATGCCGTCCGCGTACCGGCTGTAGTGCAGCGCCTTTCCGGCGGCGCTTTCGGCAAACGTCGGTGCCGCTTCGGCAAACGCGGGCAAATCGGCAAACCCGGGCATCAGATCGAGCGGAATCGTGGAATCCGGCGCCAGCCGCCGGTATTCGCGCAGCTTCCCCGCATTCGAAGTTGCCAAAATGAGGCGATCGATTTTCATTGAGGTCTACGGAAAGAAAACGGCTCGCGACGCCACTCAAAAGGCGTTTCAAAATCTCTATCGAGCCCGGGCCGCGAATTTCATGTGCAACAGTTCCTGCTGTTTTTCACGGAGTTGGCGTATTCCGCACGCCGCGAGATCGAGCAGCCGCTGAAGTTCCTGATTCGTGTAAGGCCGGCCCTCGGCTGTCGCCTGCACTTCAACGAAATCTCCCGAACCGGTCATCACTACATTCATATCTACCTGGGCGCGCGAGTCTTCGTCGTAAACAAGATCGAGGAGGAGTTGCTCGTTGACGATACCTACGCTCGTGGCGGCGATTGAATCCGTTAGCGGCACGTCCCGCAGAATCCCTGCGGCTTTCATGCGTTCGAAGGCGAGCGCGAGCGCCACAAATGCGCCCGTCACCGACGCGGTGCGCGTTCCGCCGTCGGCCTGGATCACGTCGCAGTCAACCCACACTGTGCGCTCGCCGAGAGCTTTCAGGTCCGTCACCGACCGCAGCGTGCGCCCAATCATCCGCTGAATCTCCAGCGTGCGTCCGGACTGCCGACCCTTCGTCGATTCGCGCGGCGTGCGCTCCTCCGTTGCACGCGGCAGCATCCCATATTCGCCGGTGACCCATCCTTTGCCTGTGCCTTTTAAAAATGACGGCACACCGTCATCGACCGTGGCCGTTACGATCACGCGCGTCAGCCCCGTTTCGATCAGCACGCTGCCCTCGGCCTGAGTGATGAAATCCGGCGTAATCTTCACGGGCCGAAGCTCATCGGCCGAACGTCCATCGGGTCGTGCCACTCGTTAAGCCTCACTTTCGAAATTCACGGCTGCTGTCGTGCGCGTACAGTCTGACGAGCACACTCATTGGTGTCAACCACGTTCCGCAACCTGGCATCAGGAAACCGCGTCCCGCAGGCTTTCGGTTCAATGTGAATTGACAGCGGCGCCGCTCTGCGGAGGAGTCGGCGCACTCGGCACCGATGTATTCAAATCGAAGAAACCGGTCAGATCGACGTGACCGGCCAGCGTTTCAGCCTCTTGGCCGTGTATCAGAATCTTCAGACGGCGCAAGCTGGGGACATTGCTCGCCAGAGTCTGCGCGATCGAATCGACGGCCTCCTGCTCGCTCAAAATGCCGGATGGTGTTTCGGACCCAAGCGCATCGGAAAAGTCGGCCACGGCAGTGCCGTCAGGCAAGACATAGAAACCAAGCAGTTCGGTGTCCGCGGGCAAAGTTCGTTGTCCCGCGGTCGGTGGATTATCGATTAGCGCCAGCAGAACCTGCCGGGCACGATGCACCGGATCTGCGGAAAGCGGCAACTGCACCTGGACGGGCGCGATCTTGTTTGCGCCCGCGGCCCAGAAAATTGTGGCGGTCACTTCCTCGTCTGTGGGAGTTGAGATTGGCGGAGCAAGCACCGCCTGTCGCGCCTTTTCGTCGGCGGTCTGATCCTGGCCCTGAAGCCGATTCACGCGCCGGCGCAAGCTGCTAAAGCTGATGACGCCGATCACGACTGCCACGGCAAGCACGATTAAGGCAATTTTCGCGGTGCGAGGCATTAGCGAGGCGCTCCCGTGGCACTCGCACTGCTATTTGTATTTGCTGCTCCATGAAGCACAGAGACGGCCTGCGCAATGGCCGCGGCGATCGAGGGGCTCATCTGTTCGAGTGCGCTTACATTGGGCGAGCCAATATTCGAGATTTCGATTGCAATGGCCGGCGTTGCGATGGAGCGCAGATCGCGAACTGCGCCGGAGATGCTGTTTGTGGGTGAGCCCGAGAATTTTTGTGACAACCCGGCCTGAACCAAATCGGCGAAGCGGTGGCTGGCGTCATCAAAAGAGGTTTGTGCCTGACGCCATGGCAGAAGCTCGGTCTGAGTTGGGGAAACGGCTGCCGTCGATTGCGGCGGCGAAAAACCCGAACGTGGCGACGATCCCGCGGCCAAAGGAGGCATTGTATACGGTGCTGGGAAGCGGTCGTAATAGACACGCACAGTGCTGGGCGTGCCGGTCGATGCGACGTGGAGGGTGACGAAGAATGAGTTGGCGAATTGATTGGCAATGGCCGCTCGATCGTCAAAACTCGGATCGGAGTCGCCGTCGCGAGTCAGGACGACGCGATAGCCCCGTTGAGTAAGCTCGGCGCGGCACCCGCGTGCGATGGCCAAGACAACATCTTTCTCTTTCAGGCCGTTTGCTCCACGCGCTCCGTCATCCGCTCCGCCATGGGCGGCGTCGACCACGATTGTCAATGGCGGTTCGGCTGGCGCTGTTTGGGGCGTTGAAATGATCGGGGGCAAAGTGGGAGAAATGGGCGCTTGGGACGGCGCAGAAGGCGCCTGAAAAGCCTCAAGTGGCGTCGTTGCGCGCAGGGCAGGAGCCTTCGGCGGCGCGCAAACCGCCACTGCGACGGTAAACGAGGCAAGAATACAGAAAACGAGCGATTTCCGCACGGAAAGCAAGCATAACAGAATCCGCGCAAAACAGCCGACCGCTGTCAGTCAAAATTGAGGTAGGGGATGGCGGTCGTGTTACTTCCGCCGCGCGGATGCAGTAGCCGCATATCCGAGTTTTGCGGGCTCCGGCTGCTCCTGGTCGAAGAGTGCGTTCACTTCCTCGCGCCTTTGTGACAGCTCTTTTTCCGCGGCCAGCCAATCTTCCACGTCATGGCCATTTTCGCGGCCGCGTTCCAGATAAATTTCGTACGCGCGCGCTTCAATCTGTTGGTTCGAAGGGCTATTGTCCATGAATTTTGCCTCGCTTTCGCTCTCAAACTAGGCGGGTCATCCGCGCGGAACAATCGGGTCTTCCGTGTAAGAGCGTGACACGCCTGCGTTGACGCGGTTTGAATGAGGCGTTACAAAACGGTTTCAGTGCCTGCACCGAAAAGAATGTCGACGAGACAAGCCAAACTAGCTCGTCGTTCCCTCTTCGCCGATCGTCTGGTGAACGGGCAGGGGACGATAACCGCTGCGCGCGCGGATACGGTACTTTCCTTCGCCGGGCCCCTTCAGCTTAACGGTGATGGCGCGCCAGCCGCGATTGGGATTCGGCTGCGGATAATAGTAGAGCGTATAGAGGTGCGACAAATCGTTGCGGATTGCCGTAAACGCTTTTTTCTCCTCGGTCCAGTTCTTAGCGAAGTAGACTTCGCCGCCGGTGGACGAGCTGATGCGGTTGAAAACCTTACTGGAAAGTGGGTCCTGTTCGGCCTGGTGCGTGCTGATCATATAAATCGCAACACCTTCAGACTGCGCGAGTTCTTCGACGTCTTCGGGCGGCGCAAGGCTGGCATTATCCGGACCGTTTGAAAACACGACGATCACTCTGCGTCCGGTGATCGTGGCGGCATCGCGGAGCGTGAGCAAAATGGCGTCGTAGAGCGCGGCATTGTCGCCCGCAACCGTTTCACGAACGCTGCGGAGCACCTTCAGGCGATCGGGCGTAAGGGATGACGCGCGGAAAAGGTCGCGACTGTAGGAATAGAGTGCGACGCGATCGGGACCTTGCAGCGATTGCACGAAATCGGCAATCGCATCTTGCGCATAGACAAAGCCGTGGTACATGTAATTGCTCGTATCGAAGAGCACGAATACGCTGGCGCCTGCGAGAGGTGAATCGTCGCTGTTGTCTGCCGAATCGTTTGCGTCCGGCGTGGCGGGCAGAGATGCGATCGCCGCGACGGGCTGCGAATCCTTCGCGTCGGCCGCAGCCACTTCGGAAAGTCTTCTCGGGGCGTTGTCGCCCTCGGCAAACATGGCCATGTTTTGTGGAATGCCGTCTTCGGCTACATAGAAATCGCTTGGCTTCACGCCGCTGATGTACTTGCCGCGACGATCCGTCACGGCCACATTCAGCTGCACCATTTCAACGCTCATGCGGATGTCCGGCGGATTCTGCCGGGCACCATGCGCGGCCACGAAGGCGGTCGATCCAACGGCAATGCCAGGTACAAGCAACGCAAAAAGATACTTTCTCGCGATCATGTTTGCCTCACACGTCCGTTCTGGGCACCCCGACCCGGATCGGACGTCAGAAATTCTTTGCCCGTCGACCGCCAGCCAAACACGGAGCTACGGCAGCGGCATATTGATCTTCGGTACGCCGGCGACCTGGCCTTTGCGAAATTCGGCTCCCGTTTCGCGCATGGCGCGAAGCAGAGCCGGCCAATCGTCAAAATCGCTGCCGAAGATCTTTTCGACCATGCGACGCGTCAGCACAGGCGCCAATTCGTTGAGCATCACCGGCGTGTAGCCCATTTCGTCCGCGAGGCGCGCCCAGTAAAGGTTTGTCGATTCCCACGATTCGGCCAGCAACTCGCTGGCGTAATCCATCACAGAGGGAAATGGCCGCAGGTTCAGCATCGAATCGGCATAATTCTGCGTGATTGTGGGGTGCGGCACGCCGAAGTCATGAGAGAGCACTTTCGGGTCGACCTGAGAAGGATCGCGCTTTGCGAGCGCATCCAGCTCGGCGCCCGCCGCGCCCCAGACACCGGTGCGCTCGGGGAATTTCACTCGAAACTCTTCGGTGAGATAGAACTCGTCGGCGGGCGCAATCCTTCTCATCGCCTCGTCCGCGTGACCAGCGGCGAGTTCGGCATTTACGACATCCATCGACTCGGGCGAAAGCCGATCCGCGAGGGTCGAGCTGACGTCCTGTCGCAACGACGGATCCGTTGCAGCGTGCTCCACAAGTTCTTCGCCGGCTTGTTGATAAAGAGAGACGGCATGCAGAGCGTCTTGGGAAGTGGACCACCAGCGCGGAACGACGCTCGTGGTCAGCAAGTCAGCGGCTGTGTCGTGCCAAATCAACGCTTGGACGTTTTCGGGAACAATGAAATCCTGCTCGATTTCGGCCAGCGCGTAGGGTAATCCGGCGAGCGAACCGGAAAGATGCGTGCCGTTGCCGGCGGTCAGGCCGATGCCAAAGAGCTGTGGCGCTTCCCATGCGCGATTTTGCCCGACGGACTCGGACGCCAGGAAATCGTGTTCGCGCACGAGCAGCGGGCTATTGTGAAGAATTTGCGCACCGGGCGGCTCGTAATACGCGTAGTTCAGGCCGACCAGCGTATCGCGCAGAAAAGGAGTGAGCCCGCCACGCATCAGCGATGCTTGCTTCGGCGGCTCAGAACCGCTGATTGCCTTGCGGAGGTCGGTGTGCATTTCGATCATCACGTGATGGTTCGGCTCGTGTCCTGGCGCCCACTCGGCGCGCTCCGCTTCCGTGAACATTGCCCGCGGCGCCCGCGCCTCTTCCAATTCCTCCGCGAGACCTTGCGCACGTGCCGCGTCAACCCCATTAGGCGTGTGCGTGAGAGCCGCGAAATCATCGCCAAGCTCAAGGAGCGTATCGAGCGGAACGAGACGCTGATCGGTCATGACAGTGCGAATATCATTAGCGAGCCTGTCATGAACCTGACGCGAATCGACGGTCGGCCGCTGCGGGCCGGCGAGCAAATCGATGATTTTTTCCTGCGAGACGCTCGAATCGCCGGAGGCCGCCTTCACAACGGCTGTTAACGAACTGTGCGTTGCGTCAAAAAGCTGCGCGGAAACACCAAACGTGCTAAACGGCTCGACAGTTTGGCGCCAGCTTGAATTGACGTCGGAAGGAGCGATTTGCCCCTGGCGCACAAAGATTTGCCAGAGGCCGACGTTCGCTTCGAATATGCCCATCGTGTCGGCGCGAAGCAGCGGCTCGCGGATAGCATCGATTTTCTCCGTCGCCTTCACAAAGAGCGCGATGGACGCATCATTCAGGCCCGAACATTCCGCAAAGATTCCGTACTGGTCATGTAGCTTCGTATAGTGTGCAATCAAAAGGCGCGTTGTTTCCGCGTTGAGACCGTCGGCGCCGGTGCGGTTGCGGTCCAGTTCGCTCAGCGTTTCGTACATCTCTAGCGGGCCGTCCGTGAAGTTGAAGCGTGCGAGAGCGAACATCGCTTCCACAAACTGATCGGGATTTTTCCAATGGTCCACTTTCCTCGAGAGTTCGCGCTCGACCTTCGAGTCCGATTTTCTGCGGAAGGCACCGTCCCACGCCGCTATCCCGCCCGGCACTATAGGTTCACCCTTTTCGTCGAGCGGAAGGCGCGCCGTAAGCAGCAGGAGATCGGCGCCCGGCCGGAAGATGGAACGGACCGAGTCATGCGAAGTGTCGTTCCCGTGGAAGGCGTCGTAAAAGCGCTGCAAGCGTCCGTCTGTGGTGAAGTATTGGAGTTGCCGGTCCGGGGCGCGCGAAATGGCGTCGTAATATTCGGCCAGCCAGCCGCCATCTTTCGCCATTAAGGCGTAAATGAACTTCGGCGGATCGTTCGGATCGACACCGACTAACTTCTTCCATGCCGGCTCGGCTGCGTTGCCGCCAGGCACCACGACGCGACCGTCACGCACGGCGAGCGTCGAGCCGTAGAAATCCAGAACGGAAGCATACGGCAGCATCTTCTGGACTCCGCCATTATGCAGCAGGATTTGGCGCGTGTTGTTGTCCACGCGCGAAAGCCCCCAATAGAGGCGTGCAAGCGAAGGGTTCTGGTCTAGCACGTCGATGACCTCGATATCCGTGCTATTCGGCTTGCCGGCCCAGTCCGCTTTTGTGTAAATCAGAGGGACTCGCGTCGAAGCGTACGGTGTGCTGAAGGGCTTACCTTGCTGCAATGCGAGCTGAAGGTCTGCGAGCGGAAATCCGGAATCGACAGTGATGAACGCCTTCTCGGGATCGTCTACTTCGATCGACGGAATCCCCTTACATCCGTTCTCCAGCTTGTAACCGAGATCGGCGAGCAGTTGCCGCGAATTTTCGCAATCGGAAAATCCTAGCGTCTCTTTCGCGCCCGCCAGCGAAGCCAACGTGTTTGCCTGGACAAAATAGCGCCTAAATATAAGGAGAGCCTCAGTGGCTTTTGGCGACTTCTCTTTTGAGCCTTCGAATCCGTACGTCTCGACGAAATGGCCGAAGAGCGGCAACACCTGGTCCGGCGTTACCTGCTGGCTGATGCCGGACATTCGTAAAAACGGGCGCAACGGACCGGGAATGAGGATGTAGTCCGTGGCTGCCTGCTCTTGGCTGGGTGACGGCACAGCCGGGGCGTTCGTCGAGACTTGGGGCGAGAGAGCAACTTGAGGCGAAGCTGCAATTGAACTTTGCGGCTGCGGTTGACTGCGCGCAACCTCCGCCCAAAGGGCGCACGCACAGATCAGCGCGAACGACAAAACCACTCGCAAGCGAAGGAAGAGCCACATGGCCTTGATTCTCCTTCCGGCCCTGCACCATTGACTTGTTTGGCCCGCTTAGAACAGCGGGTATGGCTTTATGCTCCTAGTTCTACGAAACCATGACCAGCGCAGAATCGTCGGAGTCTTGGTGGCAACTGTGGGCTGGCCCAAAACTGCCGCATAGGGTAAACCATTCCGAGCGCAATTCCAACAGATTCTCGCTACGGTATATCACGTAGCACTTGAGCCGTCCTCACCGTGGCGGACGCCGTTTTCTGCGCAAAATCCAATCGTCTTTTAGCCCTGCGTTTGCCGGTTCGTGTTTCGGTTTTGTCATAGCTTTGTTTTTGTTTCGTCTCGAACGAATCCGGCCCGTGCTGCGGGAATCGCGTGCAAAACTTGCTAGCGTCCGCCATTCAAGAGCTGGATCGCCGCAGCGCGGGCTTCAGGATCGTCCCCGTGCGCGGCAATCCCCAACTGCTGGGCGGCGCCCGTTGCGTCGCCGGTCATTCGCAAAGCAACTCCCAGCTCGAAATGTGCGCGCCAGAAATCCGGCTGAAGCCGGACCGCCGCTGTCAGCTCGCGAACCGCGCCTTTGCCGTCGCCCGTAGCGGTTAGCAAGTATCCCCAAAGCTCGTGCGCCGCAGGATTCTGCGCGTCCGCTTCGACAGCCGCTTGGGCCTGCTTCTCGGCCTCGGCGTTTTCGCCCAACCCGGCAAGAAGCCTCCCATAATTGAGCCGCGCTCCTGCAAAATTCGGGTCCAGCCGAATGCTCAACTCGAAGAGATAACGCGCTTCCGGCGTTTTATCTTCCTCCGCAAGCAGCCCCGCGAGATTCGACTGCCATTCCGCATGATTCGGCTGGAGCCGCACCGCTTCGCGGAATTCTTTTTCGGCACCCGCCAAATCGCTGCTGCGGACGAGCAGTCCGCCAAGATAATTGTGCGGCTCGGCCATGTCGACATCCAGGCTGAGGGCTTTGGTCAAGGCTTCCTTGGCTTCCTCGTTCTTGTTCTGCTGGAAGAGCGCTTGGCCGAGCAGCGCCCACGCCACTGCATCGTTCGGGGTTTTATTCACGAGGCGACGTAGCGTCGTCTCCGCGTTCGACCACTGTTGCCAGTCAATTTGCGCGCCGCCCAGCTTCAGCAGAATGACAGACGACCCCGGAGCGTGTCGCAGGGCTTCGCGATACATCGCAGTGGACTCTGCCGCGTTACCCGCGGCATGGAGTGCGTCCGCAAGGTCCACATAATAGGCGGCATTTGCTGGATGATATTTCCGGATCAGCGCGGCAAGTTGCGGAATGCCCTTGCGCAGATTGCTGTCATCCTTCAGCTGCGCTACGGCCAAATCCAGCTGATTTTCAGGAGTCGCTGCAAGCTTTGGCGGGTAATAGAGTATTACCTCGCCTTTGTAGGACGTGGCCGGAGTCTCGTAATACTCTGTCTTCGCCGCGAGCAGGTCGGGCGGCGGCTGGCGCTGGATCAAATGGTCGGTCATCACGATGTGAATGGCATCGTCCGTCCGTCGTTTCGGCATGTGGCAGCGGATGCAGTCCGTCGCGGCGGGATGCGAACCGGCGCTGACGGCCTGCGCGATTGCACTGGCATGGCACTGGCTGCAAACGCCGTTGTAATGCGTGCTGGCCTGCTCGCCGCGCGGAATATTGTGCGGATCGTGACAGGTGGTGCACGTCAGGCGATGTGCATCGTCATTCTTCTGTGTCTGGACGAAACACTGCGATTCGCGCAGCCGGTATGCCGCGCCCGCCACTTCAAATCGAGTGTTCTCGCCCGGGGCACGATCGAACGACAGACGAAAATCCCCGAGCGGCTGCCCGGGAATGTACGAGAACGGGACCCGATTCACGCGTTGGGTCGAATGCGGAAGCAGCAGGCTCGTCGTTTCGAGATGGCACTCCATGCAAACTTCCATCTCGCGATCCGGTGCGAGCCGCGCCGGATTAACGATCGAGGCGCGAATTTCCTCCATCGTTACGCCGGGCTTGCCGACCGTTTCGATGTGTCGCTGGCCCGGTCCATGGCAGCGCTGGCAATCGATTCCCAACGGTAGAGGCTGCTGAAAAACGGGCTCGGCATCTTCCTCCGTGTTCCCGGCGGGAATCCTCGGATAGCCGTTGTGGCAGAACATACACTCGTAATGAACCAGCCGCGTTGAGCCCGGATAATCCGCGCGATCGAATCCCGGGAGCATTCCCCACGTGCCGCCGTTTTCCGCATACCAGCCGAGCGGCAGTTGCTCGAGCGTGTTGCGCGCGGTCAGATGCAGATAGGTTTTCGCATGATTGCCCGAGCCAATGACGAAATCGATCCGCTTCTCTTCCACGTTTGTTTCCTGCCCGTCAAATGCGGTTTGCCAGCGGCGCTCGAAGGTTTCGCCATCGCGCTCCGCAATGGCGAAATAGCTTTGCGAGGCAGCATGAAAATACGCTTGGCCCGCCGGGAACTTTTCCTGCATCGCGGCCGCGGCGATTTTGGAAAAAGACCGGCCCATGCCGGTCAATGCGTAGGTCTTCGCGATGTCTGCATGGCACTGCGCGCACCATGCCGGATCGACATAGCCGTTCGGGGCTGCCTTTGCTGCGGCGCGTTCAGAGTTACGGCTGGAAGTAGAGCCTTGCAGCGGCTTCTGTTGGGCAATCAATGCGCCGGTCAGCGCGACCGCCGCGAGAACCAGAGCCGCTATTCCGATGCGCATGGCCGTGGATTGTCTCATGCGCGGAGCAGTATAAGCGAAAAGGAAGCGCGCGAATTTCAGCCGCTGAACAGGAGAGTTCCTGAGTTATGGCTGACTGGCGAATTGATGAGGCTGGTTGTTGTTTAACTCGGCTCTGAGAACATCGATTTCCAGACTCTTGTTACCCAAGTCCCTTCGCAGGCGGGAATTTTCCTGCTCCAGTTCTCTGAGACGCCGGATGCCGTTCGCCCTGAGTCCCTCGTACTCCGTTCTCCATCGGTAAAAGGTCGCCTCGCTAACGCCGATCCTTATGCAAATCTTCCGCACCGGAACTCCGGCCGCTGCCTCGTTCAGCAGGTTGATGACTTCTTCCGCTTCGAATCGACTCGTCCTCATTGGCCCCTCTCTACTTCCAACCAAAAATAGCGGCGATTCGCGATGCAAGGTTCGGGTAGGGGTGCATTGACTACACGCATCCCTACCCGTTCAGTTTAGAAGTACACCTTAATTGCCAGTGCCATGATGCGAGCCGGGGCGGCCGCGGTGAATTGCCCGAATGGAAGTTGCGGACTGCTCAGCGTGCTCCCCCCCGAGCCTTTGAAGTTCGCGCCGGTACTTACGCTCGTGAACTGTGTGTGGTTGAAGGTGTTGTAACTCTCCGCTCGGAACTGAAGGTGGCGCGACTCATTCTTTCCGAGAGGAAGGTTCTTGAACACCGAGATGTTCCAGTTGTCCACGCCTGGCCCGTAGAAGACGGCCTTTGGCGGGTTGTTACCCAGTGCACATGTAGCTGGTTGCCCGAACTGGCAAACCCCCGGTCCATTTGGTGCCGGACCGAAGGAAGCGGGATTCAGATACTGGGGACCAAATCCAGCCACTGGGCTTCGCTGCCCGCCCGGGAGTACCGGATTTCCCGTCAGCATCAGCCCGGTGAAGGGGCCTCCGCCGTTCGGGTTGGAGGCTGGATACGATGCACTGACCGACTGGGGAGAGCCACTAACGAATTCGCCGATACCCTGAATGACCCAACCATTCAAGACGGCCTTGGCGAACACATTGTCCCTATGTGTGCTCGGCAGGTTGTAGGTCCAGTTTATATCGAGAGTTTTTCTGCGATCATTGCTACCGGGACCGTAATAAAACCTATCGGGCAGCCAGATCGAGCAGCACCCGCTATAATCCAGTACCTTCGACCACGTGAAAGCTCCGCCAGCGGTGAGCGCCTTGCCGAAACGCTTCGTGAGGTTGACCTGGAGCGAATTGTAGTTAGAGTTGCGATCAAATGTCTCGTATGTTGTGCCTGAGTAACCGCAGTAGAGACCGAGATTACAAGCGATGATCGCGTTGGGATATGGCGAACCGGTCGTCGGGTCGGTGCCGGCCGCAGTGAAGTCGGCTCCGAATGGAAGCGCACTCAGGTTGGTATTTCCCGCGGAGTGGCGTCCGACGTTCCCAACGTAGGAAACGTCGAGCAGAGCGCCGTGACTCAGGTCGCGCTGGAGGCCCAAATTATAATCGTACGACTGAGGCATCACATAGTTGCGCTGCTTCCCATTGACACTCTGAGGGCCTATGAAAAGTTGCGTCGGCGGAGTGGCAAGGAAAGCCGAAACGGTGCTGTTGAAGAGGCTTGGTGTGCTGATCAGCGGAGGCTGCTCGACTAGAGATAATGCGATATCGTCGATGCTTCCTGGCCGATCATAGAACATACCGAATCCGCCGCGGAGAGCGGTTTTGCCGTTGCCAAAGATGTCCCAAGCAAAGCCAACGCGCGGTCCGTACCCGACGGGAGGTGTGTTGAAGGCGTTGTTCTGATACTCGGTCATGCCTTGATACGGGGTGCCTGTATTGGGTACGAAGAGACCGATTGTGGCCGTCGGGAATTGTGCCCCGCTAACCGGATCGTAACCTACACGATTGGCCCCTTTGCAGGGATTGACGCCGTTCACACAGTGCGGCTGAATTAGCCGGGGCTGCGCTGCGGCGTTGTAAGCGGTAGGATTAAACACACTGAGCGTTTGGTTCCGCAGGCCGTCTGGGAACAGTATGCTGAACCGAATGCCATAGTCGATGGTCAGTCTACGCGTGGCCTTCCAAGTGTCTTGGGCGAACCACTCGATATCCTTGTTCAGGCCATGGGCGAATGGATGGTAGCTCGCCTCCCTGTAGCTCTGAAACACACCCGTGAGGGCATTGGAAAATGTGTTCGTTGTATCGAGCGGGTTCGTCGTGTCTTGATTGAAGCTGTACGTCCCGTTAAAAGCGGACGATCTTGCCGTGCTTCGCGAGACGTGCTCGAAAAATATTCCGAACTTGAAGGCGTGCGTCCCTTTCACCCACGATAGATTGTCCGTAACCGTCCAGTCCCGATCGGTGCCGAAGAAGGGATAGCGAGACTCAAAGCTGAATCCCGGTGAGTTCGGCAGGTTGCTCGAGTAACTTTCAGCGATACCGCCGCCAAATGTCACATTGGGAATCAGATCGCGCGGATTTGCGGTTAGAGACTGTGCGCCGCCGTTTTTCGGATCCGGAAAGAGGACGGGCAAAACGGTCGGACCGAGGCCAAGCTTCCCCCGGTTATTGTCGTCGATTGCCGCTTGGTTAAACGGAGTGGTCGTCTGCAGCGCGCTGTTGATGCCTGCCGTGAACTCATTGACGAGGTTCGGGTGAACAGTAGAAACGAGGGTGGCCACCGCTCCTACGCTGTGAATCGTGTAGAAAATCAGCGATTGTGGCCAAGCGCCGCTGCCGCCAAGGAAACCCGACTCACCTTCACGGTTTTCGTAGTTCTTGATCAACCGGATGAAGAACGTCTCCTTCTGTCCCAGGTTGAAGTCGGTGCGCAGAATGTCGTCATACCAAGGCCAGGGATATGTGTTGACGTAGTTGTAATTGAAGTTCGTCACCCCCGCTCCGCACGAGGGAAGGGTGGACGGCGAACCTCCGTAATTGTTAGCGGCTGTATCCACACCAGCCCTCAAACAAGTGGGCAAAGGAAGGAGCTTTAGAAATTTCTGCCCCGCTGGATTGAAATCTGATGCGGGGAAAGTGCAGGTGATAGTGGGTTTTACGCCGCTGCAGGCCGGTGCCGTCCCGCTCGGATCCACCAGGTTGCTCGTCAAGTTCGTGAATATGCCGTTTCGCTCATCCGGGGTCGGCATAGTGACGTTCGACGGGCTTCCGGAGTTGGTACGGTGGAGATACTCGGAGGAGAAGAAGAAGAAGGCTTTGGTGCGGTCCCTATTATATTGGGTGAAAGGCAGGAGGATCGGTCCGCCTATCGTGCCGCCCCAGTCGTTGAACTTGTAAGGCGCCGGATGCTCGTTAATGGCCGGGCTGGGCTTGTTTTTCCGGAAGTAATCGTTCGCGTTATAAAAATTGTTGCGATTAAACTCGTAAACGTCGCCGTGGAACTGGCCAGTCCCGCTTTTCACCGTGACGTTTACTGTGCCGCCGCCGCGAGCCCCAAACTCCGCGTTTTGGTTACCAGTCTGAACTCGCATCTCCTGGATGGCATCGACGCTCGGCGTAATGTAGGAACTCAAACCGCCCGGCGCCCCAGTGTCCTGGCTGGCGATGCCGTCGAGCTGAAGCAGCACGACTCCGTTATCACCACCGTTGAATTGAACGCCGCCCGAACCCCATCCTGGCGCGTCCGTCATTCCACCGCCTGTGGTACCCGGCAGCACTCGGAGATAATCTTTGAAGTTCCGGCCCTTGTTGGGAATCTCGGAGATTTGACTGTCGGTTACAAGGCCGGTGTGGGCCGAGCTATCGGTCTCAACGCGCGCTGCCGTCGCCTGCACCGTGACTTCAGTGCTCACGTTGCCGACTGCGAGTTGAATGTTGTGGAGCGCCAGGATTTCGCGTGTGCTGAGAACGATGTCGGTTTGGTTGTAGGCTTCAAACCCCGTCATCGTAATGTGCAGCGTGTACGTTCCTGGCACGACGTCCGTGAAAAGAAAATCGCCTGCGGTGTTGCTTGTGATACTCCGCGTTTGTTGGGTCAGGTTGTTAATCAGATCGACCTTGGCGCCAACCACCACAGCACCGCTGGGATCCGTCACAGTGCCGGAGACTTGCCCGGTCACGGTCTGCGCACCTGTTGACGTCAAGAAAACGCCGACGCACAGGATCAAGGTTGCCAAAATGCCCACCCAACTCGCGTTCTTCAATCTTCCCTTGAGAACACTCATACCACCCTTCTTTCTTCTCATGTGTCCACCCCTTTGCGATGAAGGAAGTGCCCACAAGGGCTTTGTGCCCGCGCGTTCCTTCCCCGGTGCCGGCAAATCCCCATTTGTCGAGAGATTTCGCCAGTGTTTCCACCAAGAACGCGCAGGCACAACCGACCGCCAGGCGCAGGAGCGCATCGCTCACCCTGACGCCGGCAATTCCGCCCTGTACAGCAACTATTCAAAACCGATTGTTACCAATTGAAACTTTTTATTTCTGGGAATGGGGAACTACTCTCTAAGGCCTGAAAGCGTCAATCACACAAATCTTAATTTTTGCTTTATGCGTAGGTCTCTACAAAACCTGGGCTTAATTTGTTCTATTAATGGCGGTAAATCTTTGTAGCGGGAGGTATTGCGAAGGTATCGAAACGCACTGCATGCCCCGCCATCCGAAGGCAGGACCCTAGACGCCAAGCTATGACTGCCCCAACTCCGCTCGTAACACGTCTACTTCGAGTTTTTTGCCCCATAGGGCCCGGCGCAGACGAGAATTCTCTTGCTCCAACTCCCTTAGGCGCCGCACCCCGCTCGGGTGCAGCCCTTCGTACTGGGTCTTCCACCTGTAGAAAGTCGCTTCGCTAACGCCGATGCGTATACAAATGTCTCTTACCGGAACTCCTGTCTCCGCCTCATTCAGCAGATTGATAACCTCTTCAGCGTCGAACCGGCTCGTTCTCATTGACCCATTTTCTCCCGTTGCTCTCGTTTTCTGGCTTATCCAAGGTGTCGAAGTCTCGTTGCCGAAAGAAGGGATGCGCCAGTGGCGCATCCCCCCGAGTTGTGGTTAGAAGTACAGTTTGAGTGCTAGAGCCATAATCCGAGCCGGCGCCGCCGCCGTGAATTGGCCAAACGGCGTGGACGGATTCGGATTGGCGCCGGTCGTGCGGTTATAGCTCTTGAAATTGGCTGTGGTATTGATGCTCGTGAATTGGGTGTGGTTAAACGTGTTGTACGTCTCCCAACGGAACTGCAGGTGGCGCGCCTCGTTCGCACCCAGCTGGAAATTCTTGAACAGCGAGATATCCCAGTTGTTTGTTCCTGGGCCGTAGAAGTCGGCGCTTTGAGAGTTGTTGCCGAGTCCGCAATCCTGCGGCAGGAACGGAGCCACGCAATCGCCGCTAGCTCCCGTACCTGTATCCCCGCTGGGCGCGAGCGTGAACGATGCGGGATTTAGGTATTGCGGTCCCAATCCCGAATTGACGGGTGCTCCGCGCTTGATTGGAGCGCCGGTAATGAGCAATCCGGTCACCGGGCCCCCGCCTGAGGCGTCCGTTTTGTAGGATGCCCTAACCGTTTGAGGCGAGCCGCTGATCATCGTCACAATGCCCTGGACAACCCAGCCATTAGCCAACGTCTTGAGGACCGAGTTTTCGAAATGGCTGTTGGGGAAGTTATACGTCCAGTTGACTGTGAGATTGTGCCGGCGATCATTTGATCCGGGCCCATAGAAGTAGCGGTCCGGGAGCCAAATCGAACAGCAACCGCTGTAGTCCAGCACCTTCGAAAACGTATAAGAAGCCCCGGCAGTTAGCGTTCGTCCGAACCGCTTCGTTATAGATGTCTGCAGTGAGTTGTAGTTGGAGTTGCCGTCGTAAGTGCTGAAATTGGTGCTGCCGTAGCCGCAGTAGAGGCTCAGATTGCACCGGATGATGTTGTCCGTATAGGCCGATCCGGTCGTGGGATCAACGTTATCTGGAAACCCGGCGGTGCCGTTCATGAAGTGAGCGCCGAAAGGAAGCTGGCTAAGGTTGGTTCGCTGTTGCCCGTGACGTGAGACGTTTCCGACGTAGGAGACGTCAAGCAATGCGCCATGTGTGAGGTCGCGTTGGATGCCGAGGTTATAGTCGTACGACTGCGGCATCTTGTAATCGCGTACCGTTCCGTTGACGTTCTGTGGTCCGATGTAGCTTGCTGGTGGATTATTCAAAAAACTGCCGATTGTGTCGTTGTAGATTGAAGGTGTGCTAATCAGCGGAGGCCCTTCCACGTACTGGAGGGCAACGGAATCGATGCTGCCCGGCCTGTCGTAAAACATTCCGAACCCGCCGCGAACTGCCATCTTGCCATTGCCAAAAATGTCCCACGCAAATCCGACCCGAGGGCCGAAGCCGATGGGGGGATTGTTCATCGTGTGCGAGACATATTGGGACATACCTTCATACGGCGTTCCAGTGTCCGGAACGAAGAGTCCAATCGCGCCCGCAGGATATTGCGCTCCGGTAGCGGGATCGTAGCCGACACGTGCTGTCCCTTTACAGGGGTTCGACGTCACGCACAACGGTTGAATCAGGCGGGGCTGATTTGACGCGTTGTAAACGGCTGGATTGAATTCGCTCACCGTCTGCCCACGCAGGCTATCGGGGACGAGGAGGCTGAAGCGAATTCCGTAATCGATTGTAAGCCGCCGCGTGGCTTTCCACGTGTCCTGTCCAAACCACTCAACGTCACTGTTCAGACCATGCGCGAACGGATGGTAAGACGCTTCCGAGTAGCTTTGAAAAACACCGGTAAGCGCGTTCGA
>DATEME010000198.1:0-8161 GCA_035275865.1 Candidatus Acidiferrales bacterium
GTGACGCCGCGGCATCCAGTTCCCGGAGATCGGCGGGCGAAAGCTCAATGTTCACGGCGCCGAGATTCTCCTCGAGCCGGTGCAGCTTGGTTGTGCCAGGGATCGGCACGATCCATGGTTTTTGTGCCAGCAGCCAGGCGAGGGCGATCTGTGCGGGCGTTGTGTTTCTTTGCTGCGCAAATTTGGCAAGCAAATCGATCATTGCCTGATTTGCTTTGCGATTCTCCGGCGTAAAGCGCGGGACGACATTACGGAAATCGCTCTTGTCAAACTGCGTGTCTTCGCTGATTTTCCCGGTCAGGAATCCTTTCCCTAGAGGGCTGAACGGAACGAATCCGACGCCAAGCTCCTCGAGCGTCGGCATGACCGTTGTCTCGGGCTCTCTCCACCACAATGAATACTCGCTCTGAAGCGCCGTAACCGGTTGGACGGCGTGCGCCCGGCGAATGCTCTGGGCGCCTGCTTCCGAAAGGCCGAAGTGCTTCACCTTGCCTTCTTGAATTAGTTCTTTGACCGTGCCGGCAACGTCTTCGATCGGAACATTTGGATCGACGCGATGCTGATAAAAAAGATCGATCCTATCGGTATTCAGGCGCTTGAGCGACGCTTCGGCAACTTGCCGGATGTGCTCGGGCCGGCTATTGAGTGCCGGAAAGTTTCGGACGTCGAAGCCAAATTTTGTGGCGATCGCCACCTTCTCGCGAAAAGGGGCAACGGCCTCGCCCACCAGTTCCTCGTTCTTGAACGGGCCGTAGGCCTCAGCCGTATCGAAGAACATTACGCCGCGCTCGAATGCGCCTCGGATCAGGGCGATGCCGTCCTTCTTGTCTACGGCCGGGCCGTAGCCGGAACTCAATCCCATGCAACCGAAGCCGAGGGCCGAAACTTCCAGATTGCTCTTGCCGAGTTTGCGCTTCTGCATTGTTTCTCCTTATTATTTCGAGATATTTCAGGATTAAGGTTGGATCGCTTCGTGCAGGGTCTCAGCGATAAGGACGGCCGAGTCTGCTATTGCGTCGACTGAGAGTGTAGCGCGGACAAGCGGCAGGCGGTTGCCTATTCCAAGAAAGTATTTGCCTGATTCTCTGGGGAGCGTTTCTACAAGGGCGCCGTTCGGCCTCGAGTGCAAAACCGTTATGCCGTTGCGTCGCATTTCGACTTCCTCTACCGACAATTTGCAGTTTTTCATGGCGCCCCTAAGAATCTTGCAGGGCAGAGAGCGGTGCGGGTAATAGCGCTCGGGGTTCGGCAGGGCAGCTTGCCGTTACGTCTTCAGTGTGAGCGAGATTCGCGCTGTTACAAAAGTATGACACTTTGGCGGATTGATTTTAGGGCGGCAGCACACTAGACTGGAATAGTTGTTAAATTGTTTCAACTGGCAAACCCTTTGATATCAGCCATCTTAGTAGCGCTTCGGGAAGGCGTTGAGGCCGCCCTGGTCGTCGGCATCGTCCTGGTCTATTTGAACCGCACGGGCCGGCGGGCACTGAAAGGCTTCGTTTGGACGGGCGTTTCCCTAGCCTGCCTGACGAGCATCGGCCTGGCGGTCGCGCTGCAGTCCCTTAATATTAGCGAAGACGGATTTGAAGGGCTGATGATGCTCGTCGCCTCGGCGCTCGTGGTGACGATGATCATCTGGATGAACCACGTGGCGCGGTCGCTGCGGAAAGAGATCGAGCAGCGAATCGAGGCGTACGCGCAGAAATCGACGCGAGCCGCGGGGCTGGGAGTCGCCGCCTTCGTTTTCATGATGGTGGTGCGCGAAGGCGCGGAACTCGTGCTGATTCTGCGCGCCGTGGAAATTTCGAGCGCAGGCGTGCTGGTTTGGATTGGCACGGGGATCGGAATCGCGATTGCCGTGGCCGTGGGGATTTTCTTCTTCCAGGGAACACTCAAAATTCCGCTGCACCGTTTTTTTGCCGTGACGAGCGTGATTCTGGTCGTGGTGGCCTTCCAACTGGCGCTCACTGGAGTGCATGAGTTGAGCGAAGCGGAATGGATCTGGTCGAGCAAGCTCGAAATGGCGACGATTGGGCCGATTGTGGCCAACGAGTTTTTCTTCTTCGCTGTGATTTTGGGTGCGGCGGCGCTCGCTGTGCTGCGCGAGTGGCAGTCGGCAAAAAGGCCCAAGGAAGATCCCACGCTGAATGCGGCCGAGAAACGTCTCAGAGAATATGAGTTCAAGCGGCAGCGAAGATGGAGCTTCTTCGCTGCGGCGCTTTATGTTGCGATTGTGCTGATGCTCGGGGCAGAGTTCGTTTACGCACAAGCGATGAATGCACCATCGCCGGCGGAAGTGATCACGGCGCAAAATGGAGAGGTGCGAATCCCGGTGGCGCAACTGGCGGATTCGACTCTGCATCTTTATAGCGCCGACATTGGCAACACGACGATTCGATTCATGGTGGTTCATGAAGCGAACGGGCAATATGTGACTGCCTTGGATGCCTGCCAGATTTGCGGTTCGAAGGGATACAAACAGGAAGGGCAAAACGTGATTTGCCGGAATTGCGGCGCGGTGATCTACATTCCGTCGATCGGGCAAAGGGGCGGCTGCAATCCGATCCCGGTAAAATCGCGTGTAGAAGGGGGAACGGTGATCGTCAACCTGTCGGACCTGGCGAGTTCGGCGAAGTTGATTCACTCCTGAAGCGATGTTTGCACGGCTCGTTCGCGAATCGTTTGTAAAAAATCCAAGACGAAAAGTACTGACGGCGGCGGCCTTGATGGTGGGGATGGCTGTGGCCACGTCGACGCTGACGGTGGCGCTCGAGGCCGAAGACCGGTTGGCGCGCGAGTTTCAGGCGCTGGGCGCGAATCTGGTTGTGACGCCGAAAGCGGATACTTTGCCGCTTGAGGTCGGCGGCGTGGACTACCGGCCGGTCGACGAAGGCTCGTATTTGAAAGAGGCCGACCTCGGCAAGCTGAAGATGATTTTCTGGCGGAATAACATTCTGGGTTTCACGCCGTTTCTGGACGTCCCCGCTGCCGCAAATGGCAAGAATGAGACGCTGATCGGCACGTGGTATCAACACGATGTACCTGTCCCGGACGGGACCATGTTCAAGACCGGCCTCAGTGCGACGCAGTCTTCATGGAAAATCGAAGGTCGATGGTTTGACGACGGAGCGGATGAGGCCGTAATCGGTTCGTCGCTTGCGGCAAACGACCCTGGCGATTTTGCGATCGGCAAAACGATCCAAGTAGCGAAAACGTCGAGTGCCCAGACGACGCAAGCGCTCACGATAACTGGAATTGTCACCACAGGCGGCGCCGAAGACGATGCGATTCTCGTGCCGCTCACGATCGCGCAAGGGATTGCGGCCCATCCCGGAGAATACCGGCAGTTGCTTGTGAGCGCGTGGACCAAGCCGGCAGATGCGCTCGCCATGCGCGATCCGAAGACGTTGACCGGCGAGGAGTACGACAAGTGGTATTGCTCGCCATACATCTCATCGATCAGCTACCAGATTGAGAACGTGATTCCCGGCACGAGCGTGCGCGCGATTCGCAAAGTCGCAGAAACGGAAGGCCGCGTTTTGTCGCGGATCAGTTCCCTGCTCTGGATTGTAACGATTGCGGCGCTTGTGGCGGCGGGGCTTGCTGTCGCGGCAACCTCTGCGACAACAGTGCTCGAGCGTCGGGCGGAAATCGGGATCATGAAGGCGATTGGCGCGACGAATTTCGTCGTGACGAGCATTTTTCTGACAGAGCAGCTTCTGCTGGCGATTGCAGGTGGCAGCATCGGCTTCGGCTTGGGGTCGATCATTGCGAGAGAGCTGGGCGGAAGTGTGTTTGGCACGCCTGCACCGGCGCGGATCGTCGTGCTGCCGGTGGTGCTGGCGCTTGCAGCCATTGTGGCAATTGCGGGCAGTATGATTCCGTTGCGCCGCGCCGCTCATTTCCGGCCCGCGCCGATTCTGCGAGGCGAATGATGTTTCGGCGGCTGCTCTGGAAAATGATCGTCGGCAATCGCGGGCGGCTGACGGTGGCGCTTGTCGCCGTGATCAGCGGCGCGGCGGTAATTTCGGCGCTGCTCAATCTGCAATTCGATATCGAACGCAAGCTGACACAAGAATTTCGCATCCTCGGCGCAAACGTGGTGATCGCGCCCTCTCAACAGTCGCGGCCTGCCGCCAGCGCAACCGACGGCGCACTGGATTCTCCTTCGTTGATTGACGAGGACGCCGCACTGTCGGCTGTGGATCGCAACCGCACTGGCGAACTCGAGGCCGCGGCGCCATTTTTGTATTTCGTCGCAAGTGTGGACAAAACGCCCGTGATGGTGGCGGGCACATGGCTCGATCAGCTGCGCGCGCTAAATCCTTCGTGGCAAGTTACCGGGCGGTGGATCGAAGCCCGGGGTGATCAGTCGCTATGCCTCGTCGGACAAAATGTGGCGCAGCAGCTGAATCTGTCCCCAGGAAAGACGCTGGATGTGAGCTACTCTGGCCGCGCGGCGCATCTGACTGTTGCCGGCGTGGCAGACTCGGGCGGCAGTGAAGACAATCAAATCTTCATGGATGAAAAGGGCGCGCAACAGCTGACGGGCCAAATCGGCCAGATTGCCGTCGTGCAGCTCAACGTGCGTGGCACGCCGGAGGAGATTCAGCAGTATGCGTCGCGACTGGGCGCTGAGTTGCGAAGCGACGATGTGCATCCGATTCGCGACGTTGCGGCCGGAGAAGGTGCGCTGCTCTCGCGAATTCGCCTGTTGATCGCAGCGATGGTGGCCTTGATCCTGGTGCTCACTGCGCTGTGCGTACTTGCGACCATGGCAGCGTTGGCGATGGAGCGGCGCGCCGATGTGGGATTGATGAAAGCGCTCGGCGGGTCGATCTCGCGTATTCTTGGCTTGTTCCTTACCGAAGTAGGCGTGCTGGGGGCGGGGGGTGGCGTGGTCGGCTGCCTGCTCGGCATTATTCTGTCGCGCTGGATGGGTGAGCATGTGTTTGGCACTACCATTTCGCCGCGTTGGGACGCGATACCGTTAACTGTGGCGATGATGATTGCGGCTGCGCTGGCGGGCGGTTTGCCATTGCGCATGCTGGGCGGAGTAAAACCCGCAGTGATTCTGCGAGGCGATTGAGCCTTAGACGTAAGAATTTTCGAATGCACCAATAATGGCGCTAGTCGTCCAAATCGAAAACCTCCGGAAAGAGTTCGGCAACCTCCGCGCTCTCGACGGCGTGTCGTTTACTGTTGAAGACGGCGAATGGATCGCGATTATGGGTCCATCGGGCTCGGGAAAAACCACGCTTATCAATATTCTTGGCGGACTCGACTCACCAACCGCGGGGAGCGCGATCGTCGATGGAACGGACGTCGCGCGGCTCGACGAAGCCGGCCTCACGCGTTTTCGGGCCGAGAAAGTGGGATTCATTTTCCAACAGTTTCATCTTGTGCCCTATCTCACGGCGCTCGAAAATGTAATGCTCGCGCAGTATTTTCACAGCACCACTGATGAATCGGAGGCGTTGCGGGCGCTGCAACGAGTCGGACTCGGCGATCGCGCGCTGCATCTGCCTTCCGAGCTTTCCGGCGGCGAACAGCAACGCGTTGCGGTCGCTCGCGCGCTGATCAATCAGCCGAAACTTATTCTTGCGGACGAGCCGACGGGAAACCTCGACGAAGCAAACGAGCAAACTGTAGTGAAGCTGCTGCGCGACCTTCACGAAGAGGGTCACACGATCCTGATGGTCACTCACTCGAATGCCCTTGGCGAGCTTGCGGACCGCCGCATTGACCTTGCGCACGGGCATTTGGTGCAAATCAGCGCGATTTCTGCCGAGGACGAAGCGCAACACGACCACTTGCTCGAACAGGTCTACATTTTTGGAGAAGAAGGCGTTACACCCGAGCTGGACCGCATGCGCCAATCGGACGTAAAGGACGCGGCGACCGTTATCAAGCGGCTGAAGGAGCTGGGGCTGCTTCAGGTGAAGAATCAGGAAGTGGCGCTCACCAAACAGGGCGAAAGCCGCGCGCGGGATATCGTTCGGCGCCGGCGTCTTGCGGAGCGACTGCTCACCGATACGTTTTCCGTGGCCGATTCAGAGGCCGACTCGCACGCGTGCAAATTCGAGCACATCATCAGCCCTGAACTGGATCAGAAAATCTGCACGTTCCTGAATCATCCGCAGACGTGCCCGCACGGAAATCCCATTCCTCCAGGGCGCTGCTGCCCTGAACGCACACGATGAGTCAAAGGGGTTTACGGCTGCCGCAAAATTCCAGCCAAGAGTGGATTTCTTGATGCAGCGAATGGATTGGCCGTAATTACCCCTCGCCAGGAGAAGCCATCATGGAGATCCTCGGAAAGAAGTAGCCTGCATCCACCCTCGGCCGCTGCCGACAAGACTAATGCATCCCAAATCGTAAATTGGTGATGGACTGCAAGTTCGAGAGCAGATTCCAAGACGGAAGCCGAGGTATCTACCGTCTCGTATTCGTTCCTCCAGCGAGTTACGCTTGTTTCAGCCGCCGCGTGGGCCTGTTTAACCTTCCGAACTAGGAGATTGAAGAGTTCCGCCAAGACCTGACTGGAGAGCAGCACTGAACCTGCAGGCAATGCCGCAAGCAGAGCGAGTGTCTTATCCTTCATCTGCGCTCCGTTGATTCCTTCGGCGTATGCCAGAATGTTTGTATCGAGCGCAACCCTCAAAGGGTCTCCTCGTAGAGCTCATCGCGAGTCCACGGGCCAATGTCGGTCACGGGTTTGTTTCGCAGATATTCCAGGAAAGCGGCCTTCTTCCGCTCCGCTTCGCGCAAGTCCTTGGCGATCGGAATAATCTTGGCGATCGGCTCGCCGTGTGACGTTACAATAAAACTGTCTCCCTTCTTCACGGCTTGAATAAGCTTCGAGAATTGACGGTTTGCATCAGCTGCTGTAACGGCCTTTTCCATGTCTCACCACAGTAGTGATATTCACTACTATTCGACAGGCACCCTGAAAAATCAAGCGTAATTAGAGCTCACTTTCCCGCTGTGCCAATAATTCCGCGGCCACGGAGCCAATTCTCCAGGAGCATCGACCACGTCCCTCGGCCTGGATCTCCCATAGCTAATCCCCCTCCGTGCGCGCCGTTTTCGAAAATGTGCATCTCCACTGGCACGCCGGCCTTGTGCAAGGCGAGGTAGAAGGCCACGCTGCTCGTCACAGGTACGGTGCGATCCGTCGTGAAATGATAGATAAACGTGGGTGGCGTCTGCGCGGTCACTTGCAGCTCGTCGGAAAGCTCGTCCAGCAGCTTCGGGTCAGGATTATCGCCCAGAAGACTACGCCCGGAGCTGCCATTGGCGCGAAGAACATCCGGCGTGCCCAGGGTGCTTGCCTGGAACGAAATCACGGGATACGCGAGGATCAGAAAGTCAGGACGACTGCTTTCGCGATCGATCGGGTCCGAAGCGTTCGGATTTCCAGCATCGAAATGCGTCCCGGCGGTCGCCGTGAGATGGCCCCCGGCCGAAAATCCCATCATGCCGAGGCGGGCCGGATCGATGCCAAATTCCGCAGCGCGCGCGCGAACGAGGCGAATCGCACGCTGCGCGTCTTCTAATTCAATTGGATAATGATAGGGCGAGAGGCGATAACGCAGGACAAATGCAGTGATTCCTACGCCGTTCAGCCACGTCGCAATGTCGCGGCCTTCGTAGGTCATTGCAAGATGTGCATAGCCGCCGCCTGGGGCAACGATCACGGCCGAATGGGGCCCGGGGCCGGGAGCGCGAAAAATCGTCAGCGTGGGCTTGTCCGCGTCGGCGTCGCCCATTGCCCCGGGAGCGCCGTTGTCCCAAAGCGGAATCGTCGGCGCGATCATGTCTGCGGCGCTGGCCGGAGGTGCGGGGCCGCGACCGCGCGCGGCTTGCGGCGCACTCGCGGCGGACGCTGGAGGAGCAGCGGCGGGTGCCTGCGCGAACGCAATAGCACAACCTGCAAAGATCGTTACGTACAATGCGGCGGCCTTCATTAATTTCACAAAACCCTCCCCGACCGAGTCACGTTGTTTTGAACGTCGCACGGCATCCCAGAACTCCCGGAGCGCCTGGCGGCCTTATTTATACTCCAATATTGCGAAAGCTCGGTTAGCTTAATCTCTTTCGTTCTCCCCGCTGGCTATTGCGATTAGAACCTATCGCCTCCTTTTGTTTTCATGGAGTT
>DATEME010000199.1:0-10788 GCA_035275865.1 Candidatus Acidiferrales bacterium
TGCTTCTCCGGCGGAGAGAAGAATTGTGGGAGCGCTCATGCCGCCTTAATCATTTGCGGGAAGCGCCTGCGGAAAAACGGCCCCTCTCGCGTCTGGAAGCGTGCGCAGTTCTTGTTCCTTGTATTGAAGCTGATAGAGGCGATAGTAGATGCCGCGCAATGCGAGGAGCTCCTGGTGTGAGCCTTGCTCGCGCAGACGTCCCTTGTGGAACACCAAAATCCGATTGGCGTGTTGAATTGTACTTAGGCGATGTGCGATGACAATGGCGGTGCGCCCGCGCAATAGGCGATCGAGCGCCTCGCGAATTAAAATTTCGGTGTTCGTATCGACGCTTGAGGTCGCTTCGTCAAGAATCAGAAGCTTTGGATCGTGGGCGAGCGCGCGAGCGAAGCTCACAAGCTGCCGCTGGCCCACAGAAAGCGTTCCACCACGCTCGGTAACAGGCGTCTCGATGCCTTTCGACTGAGAATCGACATACGGCCCGAGCCCGACTTCGCGCAGCGCGCGTTCCGCCGTGGCGCGATCGACAGATGCCGTGCCTAGACGCACATTCGATTCAAGCGTCCCGGTAAAGAGGAACGGGTCCTGCAAGACGATGCCGAAGAGTCTCCGCAAGTCCTGCACGTCCAGCTCGCGAATATCGACGTCGTCGACGAGAATTTGGCCGCGTTGAATTTCGTAAAACCGCAGCAGCAGTTGAATGATCGTCGTCTTGCCGGCGCCGGTGTGCCCCACGATGGCGAGCGTCTGCCCCGGTTCAGCCTTAAAAGAGACATCGCGCAGCACCCAGTCTTCCTCTTTTGGCTCGGCGCCGCCGCGATACGCGAACCATACGTTGCGAAACTCGATCCCGCCTCGTACCTGAGGCAGCGCCCGCGTGTGCGCGGCCGATTCGATCACGACCGGCTCATCGAGCAGTGTGAAAATGCGTTCAGACGCGGCCATCGCGGCTTGGAGAATATTAAATTTTTCGCTGAGGTCCTGAATGGGCCGGAAGAAGCGCTGCGCATACATCATGAAGGCAAGCAGGACGCCGATTTCGAGCGCGCCGCCGATAGTGCGTCCTCCGCCGACCCAATACACCAGCGCTATGCCGGACATACTCAGAAATTCCACGCCCGGATAGAAATAGGAGAACGCGTCGATGGCGTCTTTATACGCCTCCATATGAATCTCGTTCAAAGTGGCGAATTGCGCGCGCGATTTCTTTTCGCGATTGAACAATTGCACTACGGCCATCCCGCTGATGTGCTCCTGAAGGAAGGCGTTAATGCGTGCGATCGCCGTCCGGATACTCCGGTTTGCGTCTCGCACATGATTGCGGAAGAAATACGTGAGCAGAATCATCAGCGGCAAGGGCGACAGCGTCACGAGTCCAAGGAGCGGATGCCAGTTGATCAAAAACGCGGCCAGGCCGAAGAGCATGACGAAATCGTTCAGCATCATCACGATGCCGGAGGAAAAGAGGTCATTCAGTGCGTCAACGTCCGTTGTGGCGCGAGTCACGAGACGGCCCACGGGGCTGCGGTCGTAGAAACTCATCGGCAACTGCTGCAGGTGGCCGAAAATCTCTTTGCGCATGTCGTACATTATTTCCTGCGCAACCCACGACATCATGCTGACTTGCAAGTATTGCAGCCCGAAGCTCGCAGCCAGTGCGGCCAGAAACGCCGCCACAACCCACAGTAAACCTTTTATTGCGGTGCTGTGCAGAAGCGATCCTGCCGCGGCCGGGACGACGTAACGGTCGATGCCGATCTCGAACAGTTTGGGACCGAGGATGTCCGCACCTGCGACGGCCAGGCTCAACGAAACCGCAAATACGACTTTCCAGCGGTACGGATACAAATATTTCATCAGCCGCCGCGTCAAGCGCGAGTCGTAAAGCTTGCCGAGTTTTTCTTCTTCGCGGAAGTCGCTCATTCGCGTGCCAACTCTTCCTCGAGCAATTGCCTCTGGTATAGCTCGGCGTAATCGCCGCCTAGCGCCAGCAGCGATTCGTGCGTGCCGCGCTCAGCGATGCGCCCCTGGTGCAATAGGATTATCTGATCGGCAGCTTGCACGGTGGAGATACGATGCGAGACGAGGATCGTGGTCCGTTCGCGCATCACGCCGCGCAGGCCGCGCAAAATCCGTTCTTCGGTATCCGTATCGACGCTCGAAAGCGAATCGTCCAGTATGAGAATGCGCGGGTCGCGTATGATCGCGCGCGCCAGGGACGTGCGCTGCTTCTGTCCTCCCGAGAGCGTGATCCCGCGCTCACCCACCATCGTCTCGTATCGCCGCGGGAAACCTTCGATGTCCGTATCGATGCAGGCCACGCCCGCGGCATCGGTCACGCGGGAGTCCGTCGCTTCCTGTACGCCAAACGCGATGTTTTCGCGCAGCGTTTCGCTGAAGAGAAACGTGTCTTGCGGGACGTAACCGATCACCCGGCGAAGCTGCTGAAGCGGATAATCGCGAATCGGGCGGCCATCGATCAGCACGGCGCCCGGCGGCGCTTCCCAGAGTCTTGCCACGAGTGCCGCTAGCGTCGACTTTCCGCACCCGGTCGGTCCCACAATCGCCAGCGTGGAGCCCGCGGGCACATGGAGATTGATATCGATCAGGACCGGATCGTCGGGAGCCGTTGGATAGGAGAACGTAAGGTGCCGAAACTCGATATCGCCGCGGATTTCCGCACTCGCCTCCGCGTGCGGCTGGCCGTTTCCGGCGCTTACGGCGGCGCCGGCGGATGCATCGCGAATCCCGGGCCGCGCGTGCAAAATGAAATTCAGGCGGCCCATCGATGCAGCGCCTCGCTGGAAAATATTCGTCACCCAACCAAGGGCAATGATTGGAAACGTAAGTTGGCTTAAGAACGTGTAAAACGACCACAATGTGCCGAGCGAGATGGCTCCGCTCATCACGGACGCTCCGCCCTTTCCTAGCAAAACCACCACGCTTACGCCGATCATTGCCATTAGAGCAGGGAAGAACAGGCTCCAGGCGCTTATCAACTTGACGTAGCGATTGACGTATTCCCGGTTTGCGTCCTCGAATGAAGCTATTTCCTGATTTTCTTGAGCGTACGCCCGTACAACGCGCACGCCCGTGAGATTCTCCTGCGCGCGCGTCGAAAGCGTGCCCAACGCGGCCTGGATGCGCTCCGAAGAGGCGTGGATGATCCGGCCAAAGTAGTAGACCGAGAGGACCACGATCGGTACGGGGATTAGCGTCCAGATGGTGAGCGAACCTGACAGCTTGATCATGAAATAGAGCGAGATTACGGACGTCGCAATCGTGCTTGCGCTATACATGATTCCCGGTCCGAGCACCATGCGCACGTTGTTCAGATCGTTCGTCGCCCGCGACATCAAATCGCCCGTGCGGTTGCGAACATAAAATTCCGGGTCCTGGCAAACCAGATTGCCGAGCAGATCGTTTCGCAGGTCGTATTCGATTTCGCGCGAAATACCGATCAGGATCCAGCGCGACCAGAAGGTGAAGAAGCCCTTCACCGCCATCGCAACGACGATGACGATGCAGTAGAAACCCAGGGCGCGCGTACTGAGCGGCGCGTAGTGCGAAAGAAGAGGGCCAAGAAAATGACGCGCCGTACCTGTGAGTGTCGTAAGGGGCTGCGCGAGCCCGGTAAGCGAGTCGGCGATAATTCCTTGGGCCAGTTGCGGGATGGCGCCAATGATGCCCGTCATCGCTAGCGCAAGCAGGCCAACGGCCATCATGCCCTTATAGCGCCACAAGTAGGGAAGAAGCGGGCGCATGTGCTCCCAGCCGGAGAGTTGGCGCTCAGGCTTGGAAGCGGCTGCGGCGGACACGGGCTCGGCAGCGGCGCTCATTGGTCACACTTTAGACGCGAAATGCGGCATTTGGGTTCGGATCTTTTGGCGACGGCGTTTTCCGAACCATCGCTTGGCAGTAGAAGCCGAAGCCTAACGCGCCGCGAGAATCTCTTCGAGACGGGCCTCAAAATTGTCCTCGCCTTCCGACCACAACCGCACGCGTCCATCCGGGATCGCCTTTTCAATGATGCGCACCCAGTCCATCAGGCGGCGGATGTTTTCGCGGGTCTTCTCCTGATATTTCTCAAGGTTTTCGGGCCAGGCCATCGCTTCCAAAAAACGCGCTTCTTCGGGACTCTCGGCCGGGATTGCTGGGCCGCGGTGTATTCCCAGGAGTCCGGCATGACCCGTAAAGAAGTGTTCGAAGCCGAGGTTCGCCTGCAAATGCCCGTTTTCCTGGTACGTGCCGCCGTCGTAATCCTCGCCATAGCAGATTAATTCGATCGGTTGGGGCTCACTGTGCCATCCGGCGCCGTTTCCCGGCTCGAATGACCACAGGTCCCAGTGCGCCTGAGCCTCGTAAACGCAATCCGCATGGAGGTGATCCTTCGCGAGTTCGATGATCCCCGCCGGATCAAGAGGGACGGAACGCAAATCCTGCTCATAGATCGGTGACTCGGCGGGATCGACCGCGCGAATCGTCAGATAGCTAAACCCCGGCTTCGTGGCCGAAAAGGGAACTGTGCCAAGGAAATCCGCGAACCTCCCGATCATCCGCTCTTCGGAAAAATCATTGCACCAGACGCTAAGGTAGGACTGATTCGACATGATGCACATTATACCGAGCCCGCGCGTCATTCGAAAATCGCACGCCCAAAGCCGAAGGGATCGCGAACGGAAAGTTCTACAGCAACAGGGGTTAACAGCAGGAGAGATTAGGGCTTCTTTTTCGGGGGAGCCGGAGGCGGAGTCGCGCCCGGCTTCTCGGCATTCTCGTCATCCGGCCCGAATCGCGTGGAAATTCCGATCAGGCGATCCTTGATCGTGTCGCCCATGCCAGCGAGCACCTCGGCACACGTTTCGCGGATGCGCTTTTCGGCGGCTCTCGCCAACGTATCGAGCATGGCCTGAGAATTTTGGCCCAGCGTCGCGGCGGATGCCAGAAGCCAGGAATTCGACGCATTCTCGAGCCGACTCTTGTAATGTTCGATCGATTCGTCCGTTTGCCGCTTGAGCGCTTCCATCCAGACGCGTTTTTCGGATTCGCGTTCGGCGTCCCACTCTTCCATCAGCGGCACGAGCTTCGACTGCAATTGCGTCCGCGCCTGCTCGATTCCGAGCGCGATCCGCTCTTCGAGCTTCTTCTCGTATTCCGCGAACGAGATTTCCCGGGTGAACTCCATGTCAGAACGCGCTTTTTCAAGCGCCGCCCGCGATGACTCCTCAAACTTCTTGAAAGAATCAGCCGTCAGCTCATTGACGCGATTCGCGAAACCGGTCGACGCGATCTCGGCGTTCTCGGAGAGCTTCCCGCGCTCGCGGTCGATCACTTCCTTGGCGCTCTCTTCAATCTGCGCCTGCGCGTGACTTACATAAGCGCGGCGCTGATGATCTAACTCGGAAGCGGCGAGGCTCGATATTTCCGCGGCGCGGTCGCGCAGCGCGGAGGTCGATTGCTCAACGGCCTTTTCGAGCGCCGACTGCATCGTCGTGTGCGCTTTCTTCTGATACCAATCGGAAGCCTTGAGCAGAGCCTCATACGTTTCGTGCTGCGTTTCGGAGGCCTTTTGCTCCAAATCCTGCGCCGTCTTCGACAACACGAGCCGGGAAGCTTCTTCGATTTCCGCCGGGACCTTCGCGGATTCCTCGCGTAGCCGCGACATCGTCTCCTGGATGGCCTGTTCAGATGCGCTGCGCGCCTGCTGCCCGATACTCTCGCGAATCAAGGCAGCCTGCTGGGTCGCACTGGCTAGTTCTGCCGCGGCGCGCTGTGCATCGAAGATTTTTGGCGAGACTTGCCGGTCCATTTCCTGTCCAAAATGCTGCAGGACCTTCTCGGCCGAATTGTGCAGCATTGGTTCAACGAGTTGCGTGCGCTCCTGGATCACCTCATCCGTGCGCCGCGCAATCTCATCCTTTTGCGACGCAAGCAGTTGATCGAGGTTCGCCCGAGTCTCGTCGATTGCAAGCTGGGCCGCTCTGCGCAGCTCGGCTTGCGCCGCTTCGGCACGAGCGCGTTCCTGTTCGAGGCTTCCCGCGATCGATTGCGCTGTTTTTTGCGCCTCCGTTGTGACGGCCTTCACCGATCCGTGCGCGTTGGCCAGCGCTTCATCCAGCGTGGCGCGCAACCCAACGCTGCGCGAAGCGAAGTCCGCCTCCGCGTCAGCGAGTGCATTCTGCGCAGCCTGCCGCAGGTCCGCTTTGGCGCTCTCGGCGCGGACACGCTCCTGCTCCAATTCCGAAGCGAGCGACCGCGCAGCCTTTTGCGCATCTTCGGTCACGGCTCGGACGACATTCTGCGCGTCGGTCGCCGCCGACTGGATCGAATACTGCGCGTTTGCCAGCGTCCGATCGAGTGTTTCGCGAAGCCCCGCGCCTTTCGCGCTGAATTCTTCTTCCGCCTTCGCAAACGCCGCCTGCGCCGCATCGTTCAACTTCTGGCTCACACCGGCGGACGTACCCGCAAGCGCCGCTTCCATCTCTTGCTGCATTCGCTGCGTCGCCGAGGCGACATCGGCCTTCGTTTGCTCAAGCGCCTCATCGCGCGTCGTTTGCGCCGTGTCTTCCAGCTTCTTCTTCCATTGATCGAGCTGCGCCTGCGCCGCATCCGGCGAGGAAAGAATCTGCAACGAGGGCGAACTCGCCTCGCGCTCCGCGATCACACGCTCGACGGCTTGTTCCACTGTCTGCTTCAGATTTGCCGCCGCTGCTTGCTCCGCTGCCTGTTGCGCCGCTTGTTGCGCTGCGCTGCCGACGGCCTCCTGCACAGCCTGGCGTACCTTCGCATCGAGTTGTGCGGCGCTTGCATTGGTGGTTTTCCGCGCTTCCTCGACAATCGCCGCCGTACGATCGGAAGCCTGCTGCACCACCTTCCGTACAGTCGACTCGGAAACGCGCTCCATCGAAACCTTGATCGCCCGCTCGACCGCCTCATGAAGCTGGGCGTCAAGCTGCTGCCGCACCACCGTCATTTCGTCATTGATCGCGCTTTGGGCGCTCCGGCGCGCCGTCTTGTCGAGCGTATCCTTCGCCTCGGCGACCATCTTCGCCATCTGCCGCGCGGACGCCATCTGCGCCTCTTGTGGCGAAACCGTCGCAGCACCTCCTGCAGGAGCGGCTGGCGGCGGCACAACATGAATCTTGCTCTCCGGCACGATAGGCGCTGTCGGAACCGAACTCTCCGGCACACCACTTTCGGCTGGCGCCGGAACTTCAAACGCCGGCACTGCGGGCGGTTCGCTCGAAGGTTTGGGGACTGCTGAAAGGCGCGGTTCGGCAGAGGGCGCTGCTTCGCCCGCTTCCGCAGGCTGTTCTGCGGGAACGTCATCCGGATAAGGAAACCAATCCTCCGGCGGGAACGCGACTCCCCAAATATTCCCTGCGATATCGAATTCAACGCCGATCTGGAATAGTTCGCGCACCGTGCGCGGCCGTTGCACCCAGATCACGCGTCCCTCGATGGACCGCGGAGGCTCCCCTGCTTGCGTGCGCGGAATTTCCAGGGTAATGACCGAATTCTTCGGAACGTAGTGTTTGGATTGGTACTTACACCCGTGGCAGTTGATGCCGATGGTCGTCGTACGTTCCTTGAAGGGCTGCCCGAGTGCGTCCACACCCGTCACGGTGATCGGCACGGCCTGCGTGATCCGCGTGCTTCGGCGCTTCTGGGCTCCGGGGTCGTTCGATGCCAAAGACTCAGTCACCTGAAATCTCCACGGGATTTATTCAAATCTAACACCGCCAAAGCCCGCACGCGACAGTACGAAAGTTCATGTGCGAAAAGGGTAACTTCGGCAAGTAGGGTGTTCCCGTATGAACCGGCAGATTTCGCTGTATGGTCCTCTGTCCGTATCCCTCCTAGAATCAATTTAATGCGCGTGCCCCCGCCCATTCCTCGAAACTACGGCCGATGGCTCAAATGGCTCCTGTTTGCGGGTTGTGTCGCGTTGCTTTTGTTCGCGGGCTTATATCTCGTTTCTGTGACGATTATCGCTCCTAAGTTAGTCGACGCGGCACGGCAGCGCACCCAGGATTACCTTTCCGAGCGTTTCAAGAGTAGCGTCCAAATTGCGGCGTTCCACCTCCGCGTTTTTCCAATGATACGCGTCGAGGCGGATGGCATCGTGCTTCGCCACCAGGGCCGCATCGATATTCCCCCGATGATAACGATTGAGAAGGCTTCCTTTGACGCGAATTTCGAAGGCCTGATCGGGCGCAAGGTTGACGTCAATTCCGTTCGGCTCGAGGGTCTCACCGTCAGTACGCCACCTCGCGAGCCGGACAGTCCCCCCATGTTCACAGGCACGGATCGGGATTTGGCGGAGAAATATCCGGTCGTCATTCACCACATCATCGCCGACAACGCCAGCTTGGTCATGCTGCGCAGGCCGGAAGATTCGGATAAGCCGCCGAATGTCTTTGAGATTCACGCGCTGCGTCTTCAAGACTTCTCCTTTTCGCATCCCGCGTCTTTCCAGGCGTTACTCACGAATCCCAAGCCCCGCGGACTGATCCACTGCGAAGGAGAGTTCGGGCCATGGCAGGCTGAGGAGCCGAGCGAAACGCCTGTTGCCGGCGTCTACACGTTTCAAGATGTCGATATGAGCACGCTAAAAGGATTGAAGGGGATCATGCAGTCGACGGGTCACTTTCGCGGACCGCTCGATTATCTCGATGTCGACGGCGAAACCGAGATCCCCGATTTTGCTCTCCGCACGAGCGCACATCCCATGCCGCTCCACACGGACTATTCCGCCATCGTCGACGGCACCAACGGCAATACAATTCTCAAGAACGTGACGGCGCGTCTTCTCCACACCACCTTCTCCGTTCATGGAGAGGTCGTTAACCTGAAAAAAGAGACGAAAGGCCGCACGATCGAGCTTTACACCACGTCAAGCGATGCCCGCATTGAAGACTTGCTTACCCTCGCCGTCGATACCTCGCCTCCCGCGCTCACTGGACCTGTGCGTCTCAGTGCGCGGATCGATATTCCCGAAGGAAACACCGATTTGATCGACCGCATGAAAATCGACGGCCACTTCGGCGTCGGCGAGATTCAGTTCACGAATCCCGAGACTCAGTCGAAGGTCGATTCGCTCAGCCGCCGCGCGCAAGGCCAGCCCAAAAACGGCGAGATCGCCGACGAGCTCTCGCAGTTGAGAGGCGCCTTCACAATGGACCAATCGACGATCAACATGTCGAATCTCGTATTTGCCGTCGAGGGCGCCGATATTGATCTCGCCGGAACCTATCAAGTAGACAGCGGCCAGATCGATTTCCGCGGCCACCTCGAGATGGACGCGAAATTATCGCAGACGATGACGGGCGTGAAGTCATTCTTTCTGAAAGCTGTCGATCGATTTTTCGAGAAAAAAGGAGCCGGAACTTATCTCCCCATCAAGATCACAGGCACAAAAGATCACCCAAACTACGGCCTGGATTTCCACGACAAAGCGAACCAGCCCAAAAACAGCGGCAAGACGCAACAGAACAAAGATAAAAACGAGCAGGCCGATAAAGACGCAGGCGCCGCACAATGAGCGTCGCCGGATTGCGTTTTCGCAGCGTACGATTCCAGGTCGTAGGGGCGCATGCTTGCTGCGCCCTTTCGCGTCACCGCGCTGTACGCGATGGTCTATCCACAATCTGCCACCTAACACCTATAACCTAAATCTCTCGCCAAAAATTGCCGTCCCAATCCGCGCTTCCGTCGCACCTTCCTGAATCGCAACGTCGAAATCGTGGCTCATGCCCATAGACAGCACCGGGAGCGCACGACCAATGCGTTTCGCCGTTTCGTCCCGCAGCCTGCGTAGTCTCTGAAAATACGGGCGTGCAGTTTCAGGGTCATCGGAATAGGGCGGAACGGTCATCAGTCCGAGCAGATCAATCTGGGGTAGGGAAGCGGCCGCTTCGGCCAAGGCGGGCAGATCGGATTCGGCGACGCCGGTTTTCGTCGCTTCGCCCATATGGACTTCAATTAGAACGCCGATTCGCTTGCCTTGCGCGGCGGCGATATCGTTCACCTTTCGTGCGAGGGCGAGGCTGTCGATTGAATCGATGCGGTCAAATAATTCGACGGCGCGGCGGACTTTGTTGCTCTGTAAGTGCCCGATGAAGTGCCAAGTCGCCTCGAGATCGGCAAGCTGAGACGATTTGGCCTCGCGCTCCTGTACGCGATTTTCACCAAAATGCCGCAGACCGGCGGCGTACGCCGCGCGAACGGATTCAGCAGGAAACATCTTCGAAACGGCGATCAGCGCAATCTCGCCCGGGTTGCGATGAGATTTTTCTGCGGCGTGGCCGATACATTCGCGGATGCGCGCGATATTCTCAGCAATTACAGCCGCATCAAGCGCCATGCGCGAATTCTAGCATGCGCCGGGATTTGGCCCTGGTAGCGGCCGACTCGCCTTTTAGTCGGGCAGCCGTTGAATTTGATTTTGACTCCGCTTGAAAAATTCGCTACGCCGGAAGCTCTGGCCGCCTTTGCCAGATAAATTTCGCCGTCACGAAAATGAGCGCCAAGAAGCACAACACGATGATTCCTGCCCAGAAATACATCGGGAACGTCCACAGACTATACAGAGCCTGATGAGCCGGCGGAGTCTGATAATAGTTGAGATCGTTCAAAAATGCGCCAACTGTGAGGAGAGAAGCAGGATCACCTCCACGTAGGTACGTGCGAAACATATCTGCATATGGCCGGTAACTAAGATAGAGCGCCGCGGTCGATACGAGCAGGCCGATGACGCTGCAGCGCGCGAGGACTCTCGTAAAGAGT